>CANJWF010000087.1 GCA_947478315.1 Sphingobacteriaceae bacterium
AAAGTGGTATTAGCGCTATTGGTTTGTAATAATCCAATTCCAGTATACTGCCAATTATAGGTAATCGTAGGTGTTATTCCATTGCTGCTGAAAGTTAGGGTAGGGTTAATGGAATAAGCATTGTTGGTGCCAGAACAAACGTTCAAATTTCCTGATATAGTTTTTAGATTAGGGGCCTTAAAAATTTTAATATTATTAAGTGTATTGGTGTATAGACAGGCAAGTGTATTAACGCTGCCTATTAGCCCGTTGTATTGCCATTGTTCTACAACATTTAAATTAGTGATACCTTCATTTGTCCAATTTACTACATTGTTGTAGGTTGCAGGAGTTTGGTTTCCCAATCCTAATAGTGTCCAAATGTAGCTGATCGTAGGTGTTTTTCCGTTACTAGCTACCGCAGTTGTGTTGGTAATTGTATAGTTATTTGTGGAGTTTACGCAATTGTTATTTGACCCAGAAATAGGATTGGTAGATGGATTTTGGTAAACGGTTACGGTTAAAGTGTTACTCATTGTACAATTCATGGTTGTGCTATTGGTAATATTATATTGCCAATTTTCATTCACTACCAAGCTACTAACCCCAGTATGATACCAACTGATAGTTTGTGTATTGTTATTGGCACTAATAAGGTTTCCATTATTTATTAATGTCCAGTTATAGGTAATTGTAGGTGTTTTTCCATTGCTGGATAATGGGATAGAGGCGTTAATGGAATAAGTTACTGTTGTATTGGAACATACGTTGTCATTACCAAAGATGGTTTTGTTGGATGGAATGGCATACACTTTAACAATTAGATTGATTTGATTGAAAGAGCATGCTAAGGTGGAAGGATAGCCCAGTAATCCACTATAGTTCCAATTTTCATCTATGTTGAGTGTGTGAATTCCCCCATTTGTCCAATACTGGGTAACATTCGTTGCGGTACTTGGCATACCTGCCAATGATATTCCATCTACTTTCCAATTATAGCTGACCGATGTTGTTCCTCCAAAAGTGTGTGGTGGAATAAAATTATCTAGCCAATAAACCTCTGTCGCATTTAGGCAAACATCTGAACGTCCGAAAATAATTTTGGCAATTGGATTATCGAAGATGTTAATTGTTTTAGTAGTTGTATAAGCGCAAGTTAAGCTATTAGGTGTCCCACTAGTGGGAGTATACGTCCATGCCTGTGTAAGTGTTATTGTATTGGTTCCTCCTGTAGTCCAATTGGTGAAAAAATAATTAGGTGCAGTAACGGTATTCGTCTGTACGGTAATGCTTCCATTAGCCCATGTAAATAAGGTATTGGGACTAGCACTTCCAAATTGACTGGCGGGTAATGCCGATGCAGTCGCTTCAAATCCATAAGTTAAGTTGGCACAAAAATTATCTGTATTAGTTAAGACACTTGCAGTAGGGATTTGAAAAACGTTTATGTTTAATGTATTCGTAAACATACACGTCACAATGGTCGATGTTGATGCTCCTCCCGTTATGGTATAATTCCATAGTTCAATAACGCTAACACTTTGGCTTCCTTGAGAGTTCCAAGTAATTGTTTGCGTGGTTTGTGTTCCTGTGCTCAATAATCCAGTACTACTATTCCATTGATAAGTAATAGTGGGTGCTGGTCCTGTAAAGCTTGAAGTGGTTGTATCGGTTATGGTATAATTGACTGTAGTTCCCGAACAAACGTTGGTGTTGCCGCCGTTAATGGGATTTATAAGTGGGCTTAGAAATACACTAATTAAGGTTGTGCTGACCGATTGGCAGGATAAAGTTGTAGCGCCACCATTTAAACCAGTATATAGAAATTTTTCAGTAAGAGTTAAAGAAGCACTACCCATGCTATTATTCCAATTAATGCTTGCCGTTCTATTGTTGGTACTGCCCGAAAAAGTACCTAAACCACTTCCTGATAACTGCCATGTGTAGTTGATAGTTGCGGTTAAATTATTACTAATTACCGTACCATAATTAAATCCTATATAGTTGTTTAGGCTACCACCACATATTTTATCTGTTCCGTTGATGACGGTTTGGCTAGGTGTATTGTAAACGTTGATTTGAGTCCCCATGTAACTAACGGGAGCACATGTTAATGTACTTGTCCCTAAGTTATAAGCCCAAATTTCATTAGCGTTAATGGTATGGAAGCCTTCGTTTAGGGTAACTGTAAATCCGTATGTATTATTCATAATCCAGTTATTATCGATAGCCCAGTTATGGATTACGGTAGGTGCGATACCGCAGCTTGTGGGTGGTGTAGCTGAATTACTAAGCCCAATAAAAGTGGGTATGCCCAAGCAAATATTAGGTTGTACGGGTATTAGTGAATTGAGTCCATATGACCTGTAAACGTTAAAAAATTTATTCGTTACGATTAAACAAGTGAGTGTGCTAGATGTTCCGTTTAACGGTAAGCCTGTATAGTTCCAACTTTCTTCTACAGTAAATGTATTTGTTTGCCCATTTACGAGACTCATTCCCATCGGTGATGAAGAGAGGTCCAGAATACTAACGTTTGGAATAGTATTGCTGCCTACATTTGTTCCGTTACAATATGCTTTTAGCGAAGCAACTGGTGTATAGGATAGCGTATTGTTGAGTGTGCTGGTAGTCGTGATGATATTTCCTGGACCATAACATATATCGTTTGCTATCGTTATGGTAGATGAATCTGGTGTGCGGAGTATGAGTATTGAAATAGGTCTAGTAACAGAACAGGTTGTTCCAGACATGGTTGTATTTCCTGTTAATGAGATGGTTCCTGTTCCATAAGCATTCCATACGATGGCTTGATTACTCGTGTAACTTGTATTGTTTACGTTACTTTTGTTAGCTATGCTAGGAAAATTCCAATCGTAGGTGGTAGTTGCTCCCCATATATTGTAAGCTATATGTTGGCTGTAATCATTAATAGTGTAAGTTTCGTTAGTGCCGATACATAAGTTTTTTTGTCCAACTATGTCAAAAGTAGCATATTCCAACACCATAATATCGATCGGATTATGGGTAGTAGTGCAGCCGCCCACTGTTTCTATAACCTGTAGTGTATAAGAAACGCCGCCTGTACCATTTACTGTTAAAGGTAAAATTAAAATATTGTTGCTCGTGTTGGTTACCACGCTGGCAACACTAGAAGAAATGCTTCCGTTTGCACTTTTATAACCGAGTACTGTCCATTGGTATACGCTTCCCGTATGCACAGTAACCGAATAGGTGGGTTGATCGCCATAGCATGCTATGCTTTTCCCCGTAATGTTAGTGACGGGGACAGGCGCATTTATGGTTACCGTTTGTGGTAAATGTTTCACTTGGCAAGTCATGCTGGTCGTTTCGGTAAGCATCACCACATTAATACCTGGAATGTTCCACGTTGTGCTTTGTATGCTACTGCTGGTAGTGCTGGCAGATGGAGTTCCATTTTGTAAAGTCCAAGAGTATGAGCTACCTATTGTAGCTGTTACACTATAGTTGGCTATTATATTCGTACATATTTGCGTAGCCCCCTGTATTTGCATGGGATTAGGAGCAGGGTTAATAGTGATACTAATAGTTTGGGAGGTTACATTCATTGATCCTCCTGTAACACTCAATAAGTAAACACCGCTATCATTATTGGTTACCTTACTGATGGTGAAGAAAGCCGTGGTACTAGTGATGGTTCTACTTGGGTTGGGGCTTGTCCAAGTGTAGGTAGCGTTTTGTGGTGCACCCATAAATTCTACGTATAAATCATCGCCTGTGCAAAGCGGTTCATTCGTTTTTAGCATAAGGTTGCTGAGGGCGAATAATCCACCATCTTGCATTACACCAACGATATCTGTAGTGCCATTTTTATCGTAGTCATATAAGATAATTTGTCTAATTGTTTTTGCATTATTGCTTATTGTGGCGCTTATTGCCTGTGAAGATATTCCGAATAAACTAGTTGCACCATTGCGA
Source organism: Sphingobacteriaceae bacterium (assembly GCA_947478315.1). Lineage (GTDB taxonomy): Bacteria > Bacteroidota > Bacteroidia > Sphingobacteriales > Sphingobacteriaceae > CANJWF01. The sequence continues at coordinate 3,940 of CANJWF010000087.1, forward strand.
TATCCAGAACTAAGTTGAATGTTGGTTGTATTTACTGTGGATAAACTACCTACTATAAAATCTATATACCCATCTGCATTTAAGTCACCCGTAGCTACACTAATAGGGTCACTCGTGGCTATATTATTTTCTTCATTGAAATTAAAATTATTATCGCTTGCTAGGTATATGTGTGCTTTACCATCAAAGGATGTTGCTACGAAATCATTTTTAGTGTCGCTGTTTAACTTGGCAATAGCAACATCAGTTACAATACCACCAATGTTAATGGTTTTGCTTGGTGATGAACAATCAATACTGCCATTAAAGTTTTTATATAGGTATAAATTCCCATTACTAGCACCAATCGCTAAATCTTCGAAGCTATCATTATTAAAATCACCTGTGTTGATGGCTCCATCTGGATTTGTATCGCTTAAATTCCATAATGGAGTATATTCGTTAATGGTAAAACTTTGATTTAATAAATTACCGTTGTTCATAGCAATCATGAATTTTCCTCCACTTGCATATACCAAATCGAGTTTCCCATCATTATTAAAATCGGTTACTCTTAATTTTATTAATTGTTGTCCGATATGGGTAAGCGTGCTAGTGACTGTGGTTATAATTGCTCCACTTCCAGAGCCTGTAACTGTGCGAAAAAAAATATCTACTTGTTGTCCAGCATATTCCGCAACGGCGATATCTTTACTGCCGTTGCCGTCGATATCTGCAATAATTACACTACGTGGTTGTGTTGCCCCTAAATTGATTGTTTGTGTTATTTGTTCCTCAAACGCTCCAGTTATTGTGTTATAATATAGTATGGCAATTCTATCAGGACCACCAGAAGGTTTTTTATAAACAACAACCGCTAAATCATCAAATCCATCATTGTTTAAATCGCCATTAGCAACAGAATAATTTTGATAATCTGTTCCGTTTCCAAAAGGTACAGAGGTGGTTTGTGCATAAACTCCCAAGGGTCTTAGGGTAGGAGATTGCGTATTACTGTGAGATGCGTAGGGGATAGATATGCCAAATAGTAGTAGTGCACAAACTATTATCTTCAAAATGTATAAGTTGAATTTTGAAGATATATTAGAGATGATGAATAGTCCTTGTGCTGGCTTCAAAGCAAAACTGAAAGTGTGCCTAAAAATACAAAAAATCGCTTTGTTTGTGAGTATTTTTACGCAAAAAAATGCCTATAATGTTATCTTTCTCAAGATACATTTTTGTGATGATATATAACTCATTAACTTCAAAATATGTTTTTATCGGAAATTTTCGTAAATTCGCTTACCGAAAAAGGGGCTGACCGGTATTGACAGAATGTTGGAAAATATATAAGCATGCAGAGCCTTGAGGATGACGCTCTTAAATCTTGATCTTTAAACTATAACTGGCGAAAATAATTACGCCTTAGCTGCCTAATTTAGAATTACGCAAGCTTTTGTCTCGCTAGCCTTGGTTTCGTTGGGCTAGTAATAGAGGCATCGAAAAACGATACTAGCCTGTAATTTGATGTGTGTTATGGGCGAATTCAAACATCTAAGGAAAGTAGTATAGGTAAGTTGCCGACCTTCTCTTTCTCGAAAAAGT
>CANJWF010000088.1 GCA_947478315.1 Sphingobacteriaceae bacterium
CAGGAGGATATGTATCCGCCATTCGATGTGCTCAATTAGGTTTAAAAACAGCTATTATTGAAAAATACGCTGCCTTCGGGGGAACATGTTCTAATGTCGGATGTATTCCCTCAAAAGCATTGTTAGACTCTTCTGAACATTATTACAATGCAGTACATCACTTTAGTGCACACGGTATTGACGCCAAAGGTATTAAGTTGAATTTTAGTACAATGGTTGCAAGAAAAGACGAGGTGGTAGCACAGAATACGGCGGGAATTCAGTATCTATTTAAAAAAAATAAAATCACAACTTATAATGCCTTGGGGTCGTTTATTGATAAAAATACGATTAAACTTACTAAGTCAGATGGCACATCCGAGCAAGTTACTACTAAAAATGTAATTATTGCTACAGGTTCAAAGCCCACGCAATTACCTTTTATACCCATCGATAAAAAAAGAATTATTACCTCTACAGAAGCATTAAATCTGTCAGAAGTGCCAAAACATTTAATCGTAATTGGTGGAGGCGTAATCGGATTAGAATTAGGGTCTGTGTACGCGCGTTTAGGCGCAAAAGTTTCGGTTGTAGAATTTGCTGACAGCCTAATTCCAACGATGGATAAAACATTAGGTAAAGAATTACAAAAAGTATTACAAAAACAAGGCTTTCAGTGTTACAACAGTCATAAAGTAACAGGAGCAGAAGTCAAAGGAGAAAAAGTAACCATTACCGCGCAGAATGCCAAAGGAGAATCAATAACCATCGAAGGAGATTATTGTTTAGTGGCAGTAGGGCGTGTAGCTTACACAAAAGGATTAGGCCTAGAGAATATTGGTGTCAAAACAGAAGAAAAAGGAAATAAAATACCTGTTAACGCTCATTTAGAAACTAACGTAAAAGGTGTTTATGCGATAGGAGATGTTATTGCAGGAGCTATGTTAGCTCATAAAGCCGAAGAAGAGGGTGTTTTTGTAGCCGAAACAATTGCAGGTCAGAAACCACATATTAATTACCATTTAATTCCAGGAGTTGTTTATACTTGGCCAGAAGTTGCAGCAGTAGGTTATACCGAAGAACAATTAAAGGAAAAAGGTCTTAAATATAAAGTAGGTTCATTTCCATTTAAAGCCAGTGGACGAGCACGTGCCAGTAACGATTTAGATGGTTTAATAAAAGTGTTGTCGGATGTAAACAGCGATGAAATATTAGGAGTACATATGATAGGACCTCGTGTGGCTGATGTAATTGCAGAAGCTGTGGTTGCGATGGAGTATAGAGCTAGTGCAGAAGATATTGCTCGTATATGTCATGCCCATCCCACTTTTACAGAAGTATTTAAAGAAGCATGTTTAGCAGCTACCGATAATAGAGCAATACATATGTAATTTTTCACATTCTTTAATAGAAAAAGCCATATTGAGAAATATGGCTTTTTCTATTAAAGAATGTGAATTCTTTAAATTAATAATCTAACAGGCTCCTCTAACAAATCTTTTAAAGTTTGGAGAAAAGCAGCTCCCATAGCACCATCCACTACTCTATGGTCACAACTTAACGTCAATTTCATGACATTGCCTGCAACTATCTGACCATTTTTAATTACTGGAATTTCTTGAATACCCCCAACTGCTAAAATACAAGCATCTGGAGAATTTATAATCGCTGTAAATTCATCGATGCCAAACATTCCTAAATTAGATATGGTAAAAGTAGAACCTTGCCAATCTGCAGGTTGTAATTTTTTATTTTTTGCACGAAGAGCAAAATCTTTTACTTCAACAGAAATTTGAGATAAAGATTTTCCGTCAGCAAAACGTACTACGGGAACCAATAATCCATCCTCAACGGCAACTGCAACGCCAATATTTACGTGTTCGTTGTAGCGAATTTTATCTCCAAGCCATGAGGAATTAATAGCTGGATGTTTTTTGAGAGCAGTAGCTACTGCTTTTACTACAAAATCGTTAAAAGATATTTTAACATTCGCCAATTCATTTATCCTATTTCGAGCTTCTATTGCTTTAGACATTTCCACACTAATCTTCAAATAAAAATGAGGAGCACTAAATTTGCTTTCAGACAAACGCTTAGCGATTGTTTTTCTCATTTGAGAAACACCTATTTCGGTGTATTTTTCTTCGCCTATTGTTGTTGAAATAGTGGGAGTTTCAGACTTGCTACTAGCAACTGATTCCAAATCTTTTTTTACAATTCTGCCTCCATCTGCACTACCTTGCACAGAGGATAAATTAATGCCTTTTTCTTCTGCAATTTTTTTAGCTAGAGGAGAGGCCTTAATTCTGTTCTCGTCGTTTCTAATTTCAGAAGATGAGGATATGGTCGTAATAGATGGCGATGGGGTAGATGTGCTCACTGAAGTAGACGTAGTGCCCTCTTTTTCAATAGAGGTAGATTGTTCTGAAAGAAGATCTTGGAAATTTTCGCCTTCTTTTCCTAAAACAGCAATAATGGTATCGACAGGTACGGCTTTTCCTTCTTCTATTCCCATGTACAACAAAGTGCCTTCCTGAAACGATTCAAAGTCCATCGTAGCTTTATCGGTTTCTACTTCTGCAATTAAATCTCCCGCCTTGATTTTGTCGCCAATTTTTTTATGCCATTTAGCTAATACCCCTTCGGTCATGGTATCGCTCATTTTGGGCATTCTAACTACTTCTGCCATTTATCTTAAATTTTTAGTGATAAATAATATTATTTTCAGAATATCAATCTTTTATATAAGGATAATCCGATTGAACATATACATCTGTGTATAGTTCGCTTGATTCTGGAAATGGAGAATTTTCTGCAAATGTAACCGCTTCATCGACAATGGTTTTTATTTTTTTGTCAATAATGTCAAACCACTCATTGTTAGCATAATTTTCCTTGATAATAGTTTGTCTCGTGGTTTCAATAGGGTCTTTTTCTTTGTAGGCTTCCACTTCTTCTTTAGAGCGATATTTTTGAGGGTCAGACATTGAATGCCCTTTATAGCGGTAAGTTCTCATCTCTAAAAATGTAGGACCATTGCCCGTTCGTGCCCTTGATACTGCCTCATCCATCGCTTCATGGACACTTTTGGGACTCATGCCATCTACTGCCGCAGAAGGCATGTCAAACCCTAATCCTATTTTGTAAATGTCTGGCATATTCGTTGTGCGTTCTACAGACGTCCCCATCGCATAGCCGTTATTTTCACATACAAAAATAACTGGTAATTTCCAAAGCATAGCCATATTGAAAGTTTCGTTAAGCGCGCCTTGTCTAACAGCCCCATCTCCGAAATAACATACACATACGTAGTCTGTGCCTTTGTATTGTTCTGCAAAAGCTACACCTGCACCCAAAGGGATTTGTCCTCCTACAATGCCATGACCTCCATAAAAATTATGAGTTTTACTAAACATGTGCATAGAGCCCCCTTTCCCCTTCGAACATCCCGTAGATTTGCCAAATAACTCTGCCATAACTTGATTGGCAGGAACTCCTTTCGCAATAGCATGAGCATGATCCCTGTAAGCAGTTATCATCCCGTCTTCTGGTTTTAAAACAGACATTGCTCCTGCAACAACGGCTTCTTGACCGATATACAAATGACAAAATCCTCTTATTTTTTGCTGTCCATATAATTGTCCTGCTTTCTCTTCAAATTTGCGCATGAGTAGCATAGACTCATACCAATACAAATAAGTTTCCTTGGATATTTTTGTTGATTCCTTGTCTTTTTTATTGGTTGCTTTCATCGAAAAATAATTATTTTAGTGGTCTGATACTTGTGACTAAACAATTTTTTAAAGTATCGTTCGAACTTTAGCATCGGTAAGGATGCCTCGTTGTTACCTGCATTTTATATAATGTTTCGGTATCGTTAGTTTACGAATAGCCACCCAGTAAAGCGGTTCGCAAAGCTATCAAATCTCTGATAAAAATTAAATTTTAATCACTTAATATATATTCATATATGTGTTAAAACTTGTTAAAATTAAGATTCAATGTTGCCTTGCTTGAAAAATAACTTAACTTCGCCCTCCAGTTAGTTATTAATGCCACGACGAGTAGTGTTAGTGTACCTGTCTAATTATTGAGAGTGACCTAAACATATTTCAAATTAATACCGTTAGGCTATAAAAAGAAAATGCGAGATGAAGAAGATTATTGTTTTATTGATGACTGTATTTTTTCTGTCCTCCTTTGGGATAGTTGCTCAGGAGAGAACTTTAGCTAAAAATGTAAAAATTACTACTGTACAAGATGATTCTTCCGAGGATCCAGATAATTTAGCAACAGAATATTTCTCTCAAATTATGGGAGTTGCCTTATCTTCTAATTCTAATTTGAATCTGTATCAATTTATTTATGATTGGATAGGAACGCCTTACAGATTAGGTGGAAAAAGTAAAAAAGGGGTGGATTGTTCGGGTTTCGTAGGCGAAATTTATGGCAAAGTCTTTAACGCCATCATTGGAGACAATTCTAGAAAAATGTTTAATATGGTAAGTCCCATCTCTCGCCAAGAGTTGAAGGTTGGAGATTTGGTGTTTTTTAAAATTAGAAGTCGCGCAATAACACATGTAGGTATTTATATTGGCGATGATAAATTTGCACATGCATCTTCCAGTAGAGGTGTGCGGATTTCTAATTTGGAAGAACCTTATTGGAAGAGATATTATTTTAGAGGGGGGCGGTTACCAGACGATGCCAAGCGTCAGTTAGAAACCCAATTAGATTAATTAACTGCTTTCGTGTCTAAAAAACCTTTTATTACAGTAGTCCTGTTCGTAGTAATACTGTTTCTTCACTCAAACTTAATGGCAAAAATTCAGTATAAAGTTGCAACTTTTGGCGCAGGTTGTTTTTGGTGTGTAGAAGCCATTTTTTCCCACTTGAAAGGCGTACATTCCGTTGTTGTTGGTTATAGTGGAGGCAGTGTTGTTTCGCCTACTTATGAAGATGTTTGTGCTGGAAAAACGGGACACGCAGAAGTTTGTCAAATCACGTTTAATCCAGAACAAATTAGTTATAGGTTGTTGCTTGAAGTTTTTTTCTCTGTACATAATCCAACAACGTTGAATAGACAGGATAACGATATCGGCACTCAGTATCGTTCTGTAATTTTCTATCACGATGCTGAACAAAAAAAACAATTAGAAAGCATGATAACAGAATTGAATGACAACCATGCTTTCTCCAACCTTATTGTTACTGAAATACAGAAATTTGAGAAATTTTATCCAGCTGAATCTTACCATCAAAATTATTTTCAAACAAATTCAACACAGCCATATTGTAGGATGATTATTGCACCTAAACTTCAAAAGTTCAAACAAGCACTTAATATCTCTTTGAAAAAATAGGTATGTAACAATATATTTCACATAGTTGCAATGTGCAATTCTTGTTAATAACTGA
>CANJWF010000089.1 GCA_947478315.1 Sphingobacteriaceae bacterium
GACGACTGATAGAACAATACTCCACTGAAACACCCATGAGCAATACGCTCACAAAGGAGCATGAAACTTGCGAAGCACGCATGAAGACCATTGAGAATAAAATGCCAAATAATGTTGTGATGGGTTCTTCATCACCATTAAAAAACAAATTAACAGATGAAAAATCACCTTTAGTAGAGAGCGAAAAATACCTAAAAGTAGGTAAATCTTATTTTCAGACTTCTTTTCAACAGTATTTAGATTATTGATATTTTTTTAAATAAAGTAAACTATCTGCTCCACAGCTAAATAACAAATCTAAAATGCTTAAGTTTTGTTGAAATCCTAATCTGTCTTCAAACGTTTGAAAATAGGGTTTAAATTCTGTAATGATAGATGCTTTTTTAGGATGTAGGCAAGTTCTGTAATCTTGTTCTGTATCGTTAATAGGCTGCCATGTTTCCGTAAAGTGTAGAGGTGTATCGATGTGTAGTAATTTTAACAATAGCAGTAAAAATTCTGCATTGTAATCAAACAAAAAAGTCCATTTTTTTTCATAAAACGGAATGATATCGGCTATATAAAATTCAAAAAATGCCGTTTTATGATAACAAGTTTTTAACGCGTTAAGATGTAATTTTTGCCAATTCTGATGGTAACTAATGCGAACTTCTCGATAAGGCTTTTGCATAGTAGAACCCTTATCTACCGGGATAATTAGATTTTGTATCCCACTCGCACTCATAATGCGTGTTCTATTACGATAGGTTTGCTTTTGGAAATTTTCGTATTTTTCTAAAAAAATAGGTGTTTTATTGTTTATTAATAAAATAAAATAGTCAATGTTGGGTAAATATAAAAGAGGGAAAATAGTTGTGTGTGAAGTGTTTTTTAGCATATTTTAAGTCGATTTACCTATTTCTGAATGGATATATACCTAAAAATTTATTAATAGAGGCAGATTCTTTTTCATCTACAGGGTCTATTTTGTTAAACTTACTCCAATCGGGTTCAGTTCTTCTAATACCTTCAAACGAATACACATTGTGATATCTCGTACCATATTTAAAATCACTCACTTTGTAGTCTTTAAATAAATGCACAGGACGTGTAGTTTCCATATCGTGTCCAAAAAATGAAACTCTAACAAATGAAATGTCCTTTTTAGCCATTAAAAAACGAAGTCCATTAGAAAAATCTATGTTATCTGAATCATTTAGGGGTATTTCAATCAACCAACTTTTTTCTAAAACAGGAGTTTCTGTAGAAAATTGAGTAATAGTCCAACGTACATTGTTTTTAATGGTAACTAATTCAACAGTCACTAAGTTATTGGTTGTTTTTTGTCCTCTGTTACCTACTCGTAAGCTAAACCACATATTTTCCCCCTTGTCGTATCGAATTAATATATTTTTTGTAAATACAATATCGTTAGGTCTTTTGAAAAACTCGTAGAATAAGTAACCTCCTAAAATTGGGGTATAAATAAGCGATAAAGTATATTCACAAAAAGCCAAAATTTTAGCAACAGTAGAACTTGCTAAAACATCGCCATATCCTATGGTAGAAAAAGTGGCGAAACTAAAATAAAAATTGTCAAATAATCTACCAACATCCTGTTGGTATCTATTGGAAGTAAGTCCCCCGAAATAGAAAAATAATAATCCAAATAACGTTACGATTAACAAATAAACTAATATACCTATGCCAATAACTTTTAAAAACCTAACTCTTAGTTTCATCTGAAAATAATTTAGTTTTGAATAGTCAGATGGAACCGCCTGAACATTTTCATCCCCCTTTGTGTAGAGACTCTGCATGGCGGTTTCATTAGAATATAATTATTCGTTAATATTTATTTTTAAGGGCACTCATGCATCTGCGATGTATTCTTTTTTATCGACTTCATGTGTGCTTCGCAGGTTGTTTTTCATTAGAATATAATTATTCATCAGTGTTTTTTCCTTAATAGTATTCATGACAGCGAAGCACTAATTATGCAAAGCATTTATTCGTTAATTGAAAATTTAAACAATTTATACTACTAGCAATTTATCTTCGGATAATATTTTCATGATTTTAAATACCCATTCGATATGCAAATATATTTTTTCTACCTTTGAACCCCGTAACAAAAGCTCTTTATTTGTTGAGGAGCTCCTCTTAACTCTCAATTTCCCTATTATCATGACTAAGTATATTTTTGTTACGGGTGGTGTAAGTTCATCCTTAGGTAAGGGCATTATTTCAGCTTCTTTAGCTAAGTTATTACAAGCTCGAGGCTATCGTGTAACCATACAAAAGTTCGACCCCTATATCAACATTGATCCAGGAACATTAAATCCTTACGAGCATGGCGAATGTTATGTTACCGAAGATGGTGCAGAAACAGATTTGGATTTAGGTCATTATGAACGTTTTTTAAACGTTCCTACTTCTCAAGCAAATAATATTACTACAGGAAGAATTTATCAAAACGTAATTAGCAAAGAGAGAGAGGGTTGTTATTTAGGTAAAACAGTTCAAGTAGTTCCACATATTACAGATGAGATTAAAAGAAATATGCGCTTGTTGGGTGAAAATGGAGCGTATGATATTGTAATTACCGAATTGGGTGGAACAGTAGGCGACATAGAATCACTACCCTATATTGAAGCCGTTCGTCAATTTCGTTGGGAAAAAGGAGCACATGATTGTTTAGTGATTCATTTGACGTTGGTACCCTATTTAGCAGCGGCAGGCGAACTTAAAACTAAACCCACTCAACATTCTGTTAAAATGTTGCTTGAATATGGCATACAGCCAGACATTTTAGTGTGTAGAACCGAACATCATCTCTCACAAGAACTTCGTAAAAAAATTGCTCTTTTTTGTAATGTTAATATCAATGCAGTAATAGAATCTATTGATGCATCTACCATATACGATGTGCCCTTGCTGATGCTCAAAGAGCAACTAGATAAAACCGTTTTAACCAAGTTGAAACTGCCCCATAAAAACGAACCTGACCTAGAGCATTGGAAAGATTTTTTAGGTAGACTCAAAAATCCAACTTCAGAGGTAACTATTGGGCTAGTAGGTAAGTATGTTGAATTGCCAGATGCTTATAAATCTATCAACGAGGCTTTTATTCATGCAGGTGCAAAAAATGAATGTAAAGTGATAGTAGAGTACATTCATTCCGAATTTTTAAATGAAACTAACGTTAAAGAGAAATTAAGTCATTTAGACGGCGTATTGGTTGCACCAGGTTTTGGAGAAAGAGGCATAGAGGGTAAAATAGCAGCCATTACTTACATAAGAGAAAATCAAATTCCATTTTTCGGTATTTGTTTGGGTATGCAATGTGCAGTAATCGAATTTGCGAGAAACGTTTTAAACTTAAAAGACGCACATAGTACCGAAATGAATTCACAAACATCTGCCCCCGTTATTGGTTTGATGGAAGAGCAAAAACAGGTCATCAATAAAGGAGGTACTATGCGCTTAGGTTCCTATCCATGCGAACTAAAAAAAGGTACTAAGGCATTTTCTATTTATAGTAAGGCAAAAATAAATGAACGTCACCGTCATCGCTATGAGTTTAATAACGACTATTTACAGGCTTATGAGCAAGCTGGGATGATAGCTTCTGGTATCAATCCCGACAATCATTTGGTGGAAATTGTCGAACTCAAAAATCATTCATTTTTTGTAGGAGCACAGTTTCATCCCGAACTCAAATCTACAGTAGCAAATCCTCACCCACTATTTGTCAGATTCATAGAAGCAGCCATTTTACAAGCCAAAAAAAGAAATTAAGCTAAGCTATATCGTTGATGTTTACAAAAAGAATACATCTCATTGCCATTGGAGGTAGTGTGATGCACAATTTAGCCATTGCATTACATAAAAAAGGTTATACAATAACAGGTTCAGACGATGCCATTTACGAACCATCAAGCAGTCGTTTGGCACAATATGGACTTTTGCCTACCGAATTAGGTTGGCATGAAGAACATATTACCCCTGATATAGATATGATTATATTGGGTATGCATGCCCGTTCCGATAATCCAGAATTGTGCAAAGCGCAGTCGTTAGGCATTAAAATCGTATCCTACCCTGAGTTCATTTACGAACAATCTAAAAACAAAACACGTGTAGTCATTGGAGGTAGTCATGGAAAGACTACCATCACTTCTATGATTCTACACGTTCTCAAACAGGTGGCTGCAAATTTTGATTACTTGGTTGGTGCGCAACTGAAAGGATTTGATACCATGGTAAGCATCACGGATGATGCATCTATATTGGTGGCAGAAGGGGACGAATATTTAGCATCTCCGATAGATTTACGTCCTAAATTTCATGTATATAAGGCACATATAGCCGTTATTAGTGGCGTAGCGTGGGATCATATCAATGTTTTTCCAACCTATGAGCAATATTTAGAACAGTTTAGTTTATTTCTAAAAACCATTGAGCCCAATGGAGCAGTTATCTATTCCGCAGATGACCAACAATTGGTGCAACTCATCGAAAAAGACACATCCAATATTCTTAAAATACCCTATACAACTTTACCTAACGAAGTAAGAGAAGGAGTCACTTATTTAATAGTTGAAAACCAATTAATCCCATTAAAAATATTTGGTAATCATAATTTGCAAAATATGAATGCCGCCAGGTTAGTATGCAATCAGTTAGGTATTACCGACCAAGCATTCATAGCCGCTATACAAAGTTTTGATGGTGCTGCCAGACGATTAGAATTATTAGCTCAAAACGATACGGTACATATTTTTAAGGACTTTGCGCATTCTCCCTCTAAATTAAAAGCAACGGTAAAAGCTGTTAGACAACAATTTTTTCATCGAAAATTAACAGCTTGCATCGAATTACACACATTTAGCAGTTTAAATCCCGATTTTTTGCAACAATACAAGGCTACACTAGACGATGCCGATACCGCAGTTGTATTTATTAACAAATCAACCTTTCAGCAAAAAAACAGGCAGCCTTTTACGAAAGAAACTATTCTAGAAGCATTCAATCGTTCCGATTTAATTTACTTCGATAATCCGGATGATTTTAAAGCCTATTTAGAGCATCTGAAATTAGAAAACCATAATTTGTTGCTCATGAGTAGTGGAAATTATGGAGGCATTGACGTGCAAAAAATTGCAAACCAATTGATAAAATAACCAATGCTATGTGTTCAATAGAATACAAAAAATTGTATTAGCGAGTTGAATCTACCCCTATTTGAGAATTGAAATGATGGAAACAAAACGATGAAAATGAAGCGTAAAAAATATGTTGCCATTGCCCATGTATTCATAGCTATGTTATGGCATTCAATAGCCATAACATAGCTATGAATACATGGGCAATGGCAACA
>CANJWF010000090.1 GCA_947478315.1 Sphingobacteriaceae bacterium
AGTTCTTTGCTATGTTGGAGAATAAGAGAATGAATGATTCCATCAACCAATCCTATACGTGGTACGTACATCTGCTTAATGCTAGCATGTTTCATGACTGTGAGATAAATTTCTGATGCGGGTATAATCACGTCTGCCCGGTCTTGATTTAATCCGAGCGTATTCACTCTCTCCTTATAACTAAGTGCGTTTAATTGACTGTAAATAGATTTTAATCTGTTATAGGATACAGGTTCTCCGTCTTTTTGTCTTGATAAGCGAAATAATTTATTAATGTTACCCCCTGATCCAATCCCATCAATATTTTTTAGGTTTTGAGTATGTTCTTTAATCCACATTTTAAGTTCTTGCCAAGTTTCTGTTCTATCTTTATGGTCTAGTATCCTAATAGTCCCCAAATCGAAAGAACGAGAAACCACTAACGCTCCAAAAGAAAAAAGAGATAATTCGGTACTACCTCCTCCTACATCAACATACAAATAGTTAGATTGCGTATTTATTTGCTCTTCTACTCTACCTGAACAAATAATTGCTGCTTCTTTTTGTCCCGTAATAGTCTCTATGTGAATATTAGCTTCTATCTCTATTGCTTTAATAATATCACTTCCGTTACGGGATTCTCTCATGGCAGAAGTGGCACAAGCCATGTAACGTTCTACATGATATACATCCATCAAATTTCTAAATGCAAGCATCGCTTTGCGTAAATCACCTACTTTACGTTCAGATAATTGCTGATGTAAAAATGCATCATCTCCTAATCGCAATGGAACGCGCACCAAAGTGTTTTTTTTAAAGGAAATGCCCGATTCAGATTTTACTAAATCTGCAATCAAAAGCCTAACGGCATTAGAACCTATGTCTATGGCTGCGTATCTTTTCAAAATTTAAACAGTTTTAAATATTAATTATTAATCTTCAAATAATCATAAATTTCTACTTGAGATCGATGATTTTTGGTGGAACTTATTGGACGTTTTTTATAGTTCAAAGCTCGCGCTTTTGTATTGTCTTGAAGCTGTAATTCAATAATGTGCTTAATCTCTTTCTTTATGCGCTGATCATAAATTGGGAATCCAATTTCAATTCGATTGTCTAAATTACGAGACATCCAATCTGCAGACGACAAAAACAATAACTCCGCTCCTCCGTTTCCAAAAATAAAAACACGAGCATGTTCCAAATATTTATCAATAATACTATAGGCTTCTATGTTTTGACTAAACCCTTCAACATGAGGAATTAAACAACACATTCCTCGTATAATAAGTTGAATTTTTACCCCAGCGTTACTCGCGTCGTACAGTTTTTTAATCATTTGGCTATCCGTTAAACTATTCATTTTCAAAATCATGTACGCTTTTTTTCCCGCTTTGGCACAGGCAATTTCATTATCAATAAGCTTCAACCACCTTTGACGGCTTTCTGTTGGCGATACAATCAAATGCTTGAAGCCTTTAGGGATACGATTTTTATTCAACACGGAGAAAAATTTAACTGCCTCAGTAGTAATTTTAGGATTAGCCGTTAGCAGTGTATGATCGGCATAAAGTTTTGCGGTAGATTCATTAAAATTACCCGTACTTAATAATACATAATTTGTTTTTTTAGATTTTTCTAAACGAGTGATTAAACAAATTTTAGAATGTACTTTGTATCCTGGTAAACCATAAATAACTTGTACATTTTCTTCTTCTAAACGCTGTGTCCAGTTAATATTCGCTTGTTCATCAAATCTTGCCGTGACCTCAACCAAACAATACACCTTTTTACCATTTCTTGCTGCATTAATTAATGCATTAATTACCTTAGAGTCTTTGGCCAGCCGATAGAGCGTAATATGAATATCAACTACATTAGGATCGATAGCAGCTTCACGTAAAAAATGAATAATATGATCGAAAGATTGATAAGGTAAGTTGATTAAAAAATCTTTCTTGGTAACCCGAGCCAACACACTTTTATTTCCTTCTAAACCTTTAACGGGTAATGGAGGAGTTATAGGATTTTCTAAATTTGCGCCTGCTACGTTAGGAAATGTAATAAAATCTTTAAAGTTAAGATAACGATTTCCGGGTATTAAACTCTCTACGTTCAAATCTAATTTATGCGTCAATACGGCAAACAAATCTGCGGGCATTGCTACATCGTACAACAAGCGCATAGGTTTACCTTTTTTCCGTTTCTGAAGCCCTTTAGACAATCTTTCAATGAATTTTTCATTCACTTCCTTATCCAAATCTAATTCTGCATCTCTTGTTAATTGAATAGAATAGGCTTCAATAGCTGCATATTCAAAATTAAAAAACACGTCATCTAAGCAGTAACGAATGATGTCATCTAACAATATCATTTTATGTTTTCCGTCGATTTGGGGTAAAACCACAAAGCGAGAAATTTTATCTGGTAGTTCCATTACAGCGTATCTATCACGACCCACTGATTTGGAATCTTTCTTTAGTCTAATCCAAAAATAGGTTGCTTGATCTTTAAGCTCTGGGAATGGTTTTCGATTACCTATCAATACTGGCACCAAAGTAGCTAAAACTCGAGTTCTGAAATATTCTTTAACATATTCATCGTATTGTTCGTGAATTTGATGCTCATTGATTAATTCAATATGCTCTTGAGCTAACTGATTTTTAAAAATATCTTCGTACAGTTGATTAAATAGAACTTCTTGCTTAACCACCAATTCCTTTATTTGCTTGAGTGTTTTTTTAGGATTATACCCAAACAACTCTTTAGCCTCTGTATTAATATCGGTCAAACGATTTAAAGTAGCTACCCTCACGCGATAAAATTCGTCCAAATTAGAGGAGAAGATAGACAAAAATTTAATCTTTTCAATCAATGGAACTGTTGGGTCTGCTGCTTCTTGCAAAACACGTTCATTAAAGGATAACCAACTTAATTCTCTATTAACAAACGGAAAGGACAATGTGTTCATAAGATAAAATTGGATAATAATTCCAAATAAAATTAGATTCTAAATAATATTTCTGGTTAAACCAACATGCAGCACAATTACTCAAGCAAGCAAGTAACTAAACTTATTTTGCAAATGACTTAAAAACAATCTAAATAAACTAACTGACACAAACATGACAAGGCAAAAAAATCTTAAACTGTACTTTTACTCCGTTTTTTGAGAAAGTCTTACATAAAGCATTGAAGCATTTAAAAATCATAGCGTTTACGCACAAAGATATTGAACTGCAGGAATTAGGTAAACTAATTTTGCCAGAACAGGATATAGAAGAAAAACTCGGTGGCATCAAGAAACGATTTAATATTTCCGAAATATTTTACGTAGGCACCTGTAATCGAGTTGAATTTATATTTGTATTACCTCATCATACAGATTCAAACTTTGTAAATGAGCTCATCCATGAGTTAAAATTCGCAAATTTATGCCCACACAGTCGCAATAGCTTAGTATCTAAGAGTGTGGTATATGAAGGAGATGTAGCGTTAGAACATTTACTTCGAACATCTTGCTCATTGGAAAGCTTAGTCGTCGGTGAAAAAGAAATTTTAGCACAAATTCGTAATGCATACGAACGTTGTAAAAATGTTGGTCTAACTGGCGACTACCTCAGACTCGTAATGAACCGAGTTGTAAAAACAGCTAAAGAAGTTTACACACAAACGGACATTGCAAAAAATCCAATATCCGTTGTATCCTTAGCATACAGGCAATTACGACAATTAAAAGCCTTTGAAAACTCGAGAATATTACTTATTGGAGCAGGAGAGACTAACCAAAACTTTGCACAATACCTTCAAAAATATCAATTTTCGAACTTTTTCGTCTTCAATAGAACACTAGAAAAAGCTCAAAAGTTAGCTAATTCACTTAAAGGGAAAGCCTATCCTTTAAGTGAATTAAAAAATTTCAAACAAGGGTTTGATATCTTAATTACCTGTACTAGTGCCACAAAACCCATTATAACACAGGAATTATACGAACATCTACTCAATGGTGAAACCACAAAAAAAATCATTGTCGATTTAGCAGTCCCTACAGACACTCATAAAAAAGTTATTGAAAACTTCAAACTAGATTTTATTCAAGTGCAAGATTTAGAAAAAGAAGCCGATATTAACAAACAAAAGAGAAAATTAGAAGTAAATAAAGCCGATGATATTATTCAACAAAATGTAGATGAATTTTCGAGCATTTTAAAACAACGTCGAATAGAAATAGCAATGGAGCAGGTTCCACAAACCGTAAAAATAATTCGAAAAAATGCACTAGAAGTAGTTTTTGCTCATGAAGTTAATGGACTTAACAACCATGAAAAAAAACTATTGAACAAAGTATTGGATTACGTTGAGAAAAAATACATAAGCATCCCAATGATTATGGCAAAAGATATTTTACTTAATGAAGCGGTATCCCAACATTCTATTTCTCGCAACTACGAAACTATTAACGATACAACGTGTCCATTTACCGACTAATGTTCATCGAAATATAACTATCTTTTTAAAGTTTATAGAATGCCTAAACATATTGTTAATTAGTACTTCGCCTTCAATAGTATTGATGACTGCAAAGTGCTGATTATGCAAAGCATTTATTTGTTAGTGTTTAGTTACTTTATGATACTCATGAATCTTCGATGTATTTATTTGTGTTTCCTTTTCCATAAAGACTTCATGAAATTTGGGTGTCATCAACGGTTAGTAGAGAGAACCCGCTTATGGGTATTTCGTCGGTCAAACAAAACTATATGATTCTCCAAAACCTTCATATTAAAAGACATCATCGAAGATGTCTTTTAATATGAAGGTTTTAATTTAACTTTGAAAATTCTTGTATTTATTATCACATCATGGGAAGAAAAATAACAATAGGAACACGAGGTAGTGATTTAGCTCTTTGGCAAGCCAATTTCATAAAAACTGCATTAACAGAACAAGAACACACAGTAGAACTACAAATTATTAAAACTCAAGGAGATCAAATAACAAACTTGAGTTTAGATAAATTAGAAGGGAAAGGTTTTTTTACGAAAGAACTAGAACAAGCATTACTCAATCATGAGGTAGATTTAGCCGTTCACTCCTTTAAAGATTTACCTACCGAAAGCACTCGGGGATTAAGTATTGCAGCTATTACAGAGCGAGAAAGTGCTTCAGAACTATTAATTATTAACAAAAAAAAAACCGATATAAAGCAGAATCTTTCGTTAAAAACAGGAGCTACAATAGGTACTTCATCTAATCGTAGAAAATCTCAGCTATTAGCCTTCAGACCAGACCTTAACATAAAAGATTTACGAGGGAATATCCCTACAAGAATTCAAAAATTAGCAAAAGGACAATATGATGCCATTTTAATTGCA
>CANJWF010000091.1 GCA_947478315.1 Sphingobacteriaceae bacterium
ATTATCATAGATACTGCTGGACGTTTAGCGGTAGATCAAGCTATGATGGATGAAATTGATTATGTTAAGCAAGCAATAAATCCACACGAAATATTATTTGTAGTTGATGCGATGACAGGGCAAGATGCCGTTAACACCGCTAAAGCATTTAATCAACGTCTTGACTTTACTGGAGTTGTTTTAACTAAATTAGATGGAGACACCAGAGGGGGAGCCGCTCTTTCTATCAAATCTGAAGTTAATAAACCAATTAAATTTATTGGGACAGGTGAAAAATTAGATGCTTTAGACGTATTTCATCCTGATAGAATGGCTTCGAGAATTTTAGGGATGGGAGACGTAGTTTCTTTTGTTGAAAGAGCACAACAGCAGTTCGATGAGAAAAAGGCTGCTGAGTTGAATAAAAAAATCAGAAAAAATCAATTTGATTTCAATGATTTTTTAACTCAATTACAACAAATAAAAAAAATGGGAAGCGTAAAAGATTTGATGGGAATGATACCAGGTCTGAATAAAATGCCGTCAGATGTTGCTATTAATGACAGTAGTTTTAAACCAATAGAGGCTATTATTCTATCAATGACCCCTCAAGAAAGAGCCAATCCTGAAATGATTAATACCAATCGGCGACAAAGAATAGCTAAAGGGTCTGGCACCAATCTTCAAGAAGTTAACAAATTGATGAAACAATTTGAGGATATGAAAAAAATGATGAAGTTAATGTCTAATCCAGCGAATGCTATGAAAATGATGAAAAATCTACCTAATATGGGTAAATTATCATGATTTTATAACTTCGAGTAAATTCAATTCATTTTTTTTACAATCAAAATTTGGAATATATAAAAAAAATACTTTTCATTGCATTCCCGTTTCTGAAACGTCAGTTATTACATAATTGAGATTTCGGGTTATAGTCGTAGAGATTCTGACTTAAATATCAGAACATATAAAAGCAATTCATATAATAATTAAAATCAAGTTAAAACACACAAATTAAAAACGCTAAAAAAATGGCAAACGATCCTAAACTTAAAACAACGAAGAAAGAGGAAACCACTAAAGGTGCATCAGGTTTATTTGCGACTTTCGTAATCCCAGCATGTCTTGTAATCGGGATACTGTTGTATAAATTTGTTTTTGGTAACCCCATGAACTTTGAAGGAGGAACCCCTGACGGTCATCCACTTCCTGGCAACTATTTAGGTATGGCGTACAAAGGGGGGGTAATCGTCCCTATTCTTGTATCCATGTTTTTAATGGTAATTGTATTCTCTGTTGAGCGTTTTATCGTTGTTAATAAGGCTACAGGTGCATCTAGCGTTGATAAATTCGTAACCAAAATTCAACAATTCCTTTCAACAGGTAATATTGATGCAGCTTTGGCTGAATGTGACAAACAAAAAGGATCAGTTGCTAATGTAATCAGATCTGGTTTGAAAAAATACAAAGAAGCAGAGTCTGATGCCAATTTAGATACAGAACATAGTTGTTTAGCGATACAAAAGGATATCGAAGAGGCGACTGCCTTAGAAATGCCTATGTTACAACAAAACTTAACTATTATAGCTACTTTGGTGTCTATTGGTACTTTAATGGGACTTTTAGGTACGGTAACGGGTATGATTAAAGCCTTCGCAGCGTTGTCCAGTTCAGGTGCTCCCGATCAGGCGGCTCTTGCAACAGGTATATCAGAGGCGTTAATTAATACGGCTACAGGTATCGGTACATCAGCATTGGCGATTATTATGTACAATGTATTCACTTCAAAAATTGATAGTTTAACTTATGCTATTGATGAAGCAGGATTTAGTATTGTGCAAACTTTTGCAAGTACACATAAATAAGATATTAGTAATAGTAGTTACTGCCACTAATTGTTTTAGTGTTAATAGTGGCAGTACATGGAAAGAATTAAAAATATATTCACTCCCTAATATTTAAATACTATGCCAAAAGTAAAAGTGCCCAAGAAGAGTACTGCAATAGATATGACAGCCATGTGCGATGTGGCATTTTTGTTACTCACGTTCTTTATTTTGACTTCTCAATTTAAACCTAATGAGCCTTTGCCAGTAGACACCCCTGCTAGTATAGTTAAGATTAAATTGCCTGAGGTAGATGTTGCTACCATAACGGTAGGTAAAGGCAAGATTTTTTTTAGTGTTATTGGACAGGAAATTCGCTCTCAAGCATTAGAGCACATGGGCGAAAGGTATGGGATTAAGTTTTCATTAGATGAGAAAAAAAGATTTGCTGTAGCACAGTCGTTTGGAGTTGCAATTCATAAGATGAAAAATTATATCTCCATGTCGGAAGATCAAAGAAATAAATCTGGTTTTCAAACAGGCATACCTGTAGATTCTGCAGACAATCAATTATATGCGTGGATTATTGCTGCACGTCAAGCTACCAAGCAGGTTAATAATACCGATTTAAAAATTGCGATTAAAGGAGATCAAGAAGAAGAATATCCTACAATTAAGAAAGTTATTGATGTTCTTCAGAGGCAGAATATTAATAAGTTTAGTTTGATAACGGATTTAAAAACGATAGATTAATTTAATCATCTAAAATAAAAGTTTAAAATGGCAGAATTAGATACCTCCTCCGGTGGGGGGAAAGAGAAGGGACATAAAAAAATACGAAGTAAAAAGCAATCTACTAGAATTGATTTGACAGCGATGGTTGATTTAGCTTTTTTGTTGATTACCTTCTTTATGCTTACCACCACGTTGGCTAAACCCCAGGCTATGGATTTAGCTATGCCTGATAAGGATCAAAAAGATCCTGATGCAAAGTTCGCAGTTAAAGCATCTAGAACTTTGACTATCCTTATCGGTAAAAATGATAAATTGCTTTGGTATGCAGGAGAACCAGGAAAATCTCCAGCTAAGTTAGAGCAATATGGAAAAAATGGAATTAGGAAAGTTCTTATCGAACAGAATAAACGTGTTATTGATCAAACTAAGGATGATAAAAAAGGTCTTATTGTTTTGATTAAACCTAGTGATAAGTCCAATTATAAGAATTTCGTCGATATTTTAGATGAAATGAAGATTATTGATATTGCTACTTATGCCGTAGTTGATATTACAGGTGAAGAGATTTCTATGCTTAAAAAAGAAAACGTTTATTAGTTTACTCGTGCTATTCTTTTGTGCTTAATTTAATTAATAACAATCATTTAAACCTATACCAAGTATGTTGGGGGATAAGTTAGATATTTACAAGTCGGAGTGGATAGAAGTTATTTTTTCGCATCGCAACCGAAGTTATGGGGCTTATACGCTCAGAAAAGAAAATTCAAAAACGCTTACTAGAGCTCTTTTTTGGGCTTCTTTAGTTTTTGTATTATTGCTTTCGGCTTCAACCATTTATAAGATTATAACAGGATTCGTTCCTAAAGATCAAGATAAATTTATTCAAACGGATGTAGAGTTAACTCCTCCACCGGTTGATAAAAAAGCCCCACCTCCACCTCCCCCACCGCCAGCCGAGGCGCCACCAGCAAAAGTTGAGCAAATTAAATTTCCACCTCCTGTTGTAAAACCAGACGAGGAAGTAAAAGAAGAATTGCCATCTATTGGGGAGTTAATGGAACAGAAGAATCAAGATGGAGATCCCAATGCGAATTTCTCTCTTCAAGATCAAGCACCTCAACAAGAAGTTGAGAAAGTGGTAGAGGAAGAAAAAGTTATAGATGTTGCTTTTGTTGAGCAAAATCCAGAGTTTCCAGGAGGTCAAGAAGGTTTTGCGAGACACTTGCAAAATAATTTAAAATATCCACCTATTGCTAAAGAAAACAACATACAAGGTAGAGTTTTTGTTAGTTTTGTAGTTGAGAAAGATGGTAATCTTACCGATATTAAAGTTGAAAGAGGTATAGGCGGCGGTTGTGACGAAGAAGCTGTTAGGGTATTAAAATTGACAAAAGGATGGAAACCAGGTGTGCAAAATGGTCGACCAGTAAGGGTTAAGTATATTTTACCAATTCTTTTCCAATTGGATGAAGAGTAGTTTTGTAAATATATTTCAAGTTTATATCAAGCAGAAATCGCCCAAGGAGCGGTTTCTGCTTGTTTTAGGGCTCGTTATGTTGGCTCTTTATTTTATATTAGGTCTGAGCGTTATTTTTTTTGATTTTATTCCTCTTAATCTTTCTAGAACATATAAAGTTTTGTTTGGATTACTGCTAATGGTTTATGCTGTTTTTCGATTTTCAAGACTGCTTAAAGGTCATTGAAAGTCGTGTCTCTCCTTATTTTGTTTAAACTGATACTTTTTAAAAATATAATGTATAGTGCATAAATTTTCTTTTCTTTTCTTTTCTCTTTTTTTCTATCTGATTCTGTCTTCTTGTAATCGAAATCCTAATAAACTTGAGGAGGAGTCAATTTTGACAGGTTCGACGACGATTTTAGTAGATGAATCTTTGTTCCCCATTATTGATGATGAATGGATAGTTTTTTCTAGCTTATATCCGAGAGCACATATTAAAATGGTTTATAAGCCAGAAAGAACGCTTTTGTCAGATTTTCTTAACGGCAGAATCAAAACGGCGATTTTATCTAGAAAACTCTCCCACCAAGAAGAATTATTTTATATAAATAGAAAAATAAAAATTAGGTTCAATCGTTTTGCGTCAGATGCCGTTGCGATAGTTATACATAAGAATAATCAGGATACGTTAATGTCTACCCAGCAACTTAAAGACATTATTTTAGGAGATAAAAAACAATCTTATGATATAGTGTTTGATAATGCTAATTCTAGTATAACACGTTATTTGTTAGAATTTTGTGGTATAAATAAGTTTAAAAATAAAAACGTATATGCGCTAAAAAATAATGCAGAGGTTATAAAATATGTTGTTAAACATGAAAAAGCATTAGGTATACTGGGTGTTAATTGGCTAAAGCAACCTACTCCAGCATTAAGTGAAATGGTTAATAACCTGAATGTAGTTGCATTGAAACCTTCTACTAATCAAATGTTCACTAAGCCTACTCAGACAATATTAGCTGAAGGGAGGTATCCATTAGTGAGAGAGTTATATATCTATAATTGTCAGGGTAAGGCTGGTTTGGGTTTAGGTTTTGCTTCTTTTTTGGTGAGTGACAGAGGACAACGAATAGTTTTAAAATCAGGGTTATTGCCAGATAAGATCCCGCCAAGAGAAATACATGTCAGAAAATATTAAATGAGCTTTTCGAGATTTTTTTTTAAACTTGCAATCCTTTAGAATACATGAACTAATCTTTCTTTTGTTATTTTAATCTTTAAACATCTTAAAATTTCTAATTATGAAATCGTTATTAAATAGTGTAGTTAAAAAAGAGTTTGTATA
>CANJWF010000092.1 GCA_947478315.1 Sphingobacteriaceae bacterium
ATTAAGTTTACAAATAATCAGTCATTTAATGCTCAACATCACCACATTATATCTACTTATCTCACAAAATATGTTAATAATTGTAACATTAATTTTATGCATGAAGTTAATAACAGAAATATGTATTTATCGTAAATTGCTTAACTTGATGCAATACCGTAAATCATCCTACTGGTTCGTATTATTTAATTTCTTTTATCCTTTTTTTATTCTTTCTTTATCAATATCGGGACAGTTCAAACGAAACACCAAATGGAAATAACACCACCTAAAAAATTTTCAGCTAATGCCCTTACCGATTTAAAATTAGTAGAAGCAGCCAAATTAGGCAATCAAAAAGCTTATACCGACCTCATGAGTCGATACCAAAATGCAGTATACTTTCTAATTCTTAAAATGGTACACAACAAGGATGATGCTATGGACGTTACGCTAGATACATTTGGGAAAGCTTTCGAAAAATTAGATAAATACCAACCTATATTCGCCTTTAGCACTTGGCTATTTCGGGTAGCAACCAATAATAGTATTGACTTCATTAGAAAACAAAAGCTACAAACCATACCTATTGATGAGGGCAATTCAAATGACGATGATGGCAATTTTTACTTTACAATTAGAAGTATTAAAGATAACAATCCGAATCCAGAAGAAAATTCCGTAAAAAAACAAGAGTTTGAAAATGTTAAAAATATCATTAATCAATTGCCCCTGCGCTACAAAACAATTTTCAGTCTTCGATATTTTGATGAACTTTCTTACGAAGAAATTTCAGAGCAACTCGATATTCCAATGGGAACCGTTAAAACTCGATTGTTTAAATGTCGCGACCTGCTAAGCAATATGATTAACGGAATCAACCCTAAAAAAAAATCTACTTAATGACCGCAAGTTTGTAAATTTTTTTGACGCAAAACAGACAAAATTTCATCAACAAAACTTATTTCAATGACAGTAGAGACTATACGAAAATATTTTCCTCATATATCCGATGAACAAGAAAAAAAATTTCGAGCATTGATGTCACTATACAACTCTTGGAATAATCAGATTAACATCATATCTAGAAAGGATATTGATTTTTTATATGAAAAGCATGTATTACATTCTTTAGCCATAGGAAAAGTATGTAATTTTCTTCCCGATGAAGAGGTAATGGACGTTGGAACAGGAGGAGGATTCCCTGGTATTCCATTGGCTATACTATTTCCAGAAACTCGATTTACCTTGGTTGATTCAATTGGTAAAAAAATAAAAGTCGTAGAAGCCATATCGAAGGCATTAAGTCTACATAATGTAACAACGATTCACAACAGAGTAGAAAATATCCCTCATCAATTCGACTTTATCACATCACGAGCGGTAACTCGCCTTCATGAATTTAATAGTTGGGTTAAAACGAAATTAAAAAATAATTCTCGCAATACAATCGCCAATGGAATTCTATATCTCAAAGGCGGTGATTTAACTGAAGAAATAGTCGAATCCAAATTACTGGTAACTGTAATACCCATTAGTAATTTTTTTGAAGAAGATTTTTTTAAGACTAAATTCGTATTACACATTCCTTATTAACTGTTCTAGACATTGTCACTTATACATGAAATAGCACTCACATCCATTAATGGAATTGGCGATATTACAGCCAAAATCTTATTAAATTACTGTGAAAGTGCCGAAAATATATTCAATACCCCAAAACAACTACTTATAAAAATTCCTGGTATCGGTTCAAAAATTGCAGATGCAATTAAACAAAAAAAGAACTTCAAAGAAGAAGAAAAACAGATTCAATGTATAGAGAAAAACCAAATTAATCCTATTTTTTTCACTAACCCAGCATATCCAAAACGTTTAAAACATTGTTTAGACGCTCCAATTATGCTTTACAGCAAAGGTTCTGCAAATCTTAATGCAAGCAAAATTATCAGCATAGTGGGAACAAGAAATGCTACCGAATATGGTAAACAAGCTTGCAATAACTTAATTAATGATTTAAAAAATTGGGGCAATTTATTAATTGTGAGCGGATTAGCCTATGGAATTGACATACATACTCACAAATTATGTTTAATTAATAACATACCTACGGTAGGGGTTTTGGCACACGGATTAGATCGTATCTATCCACCACAACATACCAACATCGGAGAAGAAATGATTACCCAAAATGGGGGAGGATTATTAACCGAATTCCAATATGGCAATAAGCCTGAACGAGAATATTTTCCCAAACGTAATCGAATAATTGCAGGCATCGCAGATGCAACAATTGTAATCGAAGCTGGAGAAAAAGGAGGAGCTTTAATTACGGCAGATCTCGCCAATGGTTATAACAGAGATGTTTTCGCATTTCCTGGACGATATAATGATGATTATTCGAAAGGTTGCCACCAACTCATACAGGCTAACAAAGCAGCATTAATTACAAAAGCGTCTGATATTGCCTATTTTTTAGGATGGGAAACGGAACATAAATTTCCTGAACAGTTATCCTTGAGTCTTAACTTAAGTAAAGAAGAAGAATTTATCTTAGCCATTATAAAAAATAAACCTCTAATTTCTATCGATGAGTTAGCTCACATATCAAAGTACACCTTAAGTAAAATAGCGCCCATTTTATTAGAATTAGAAATACGTGGCGTCATCCAAAACAGGCCTGGAAAAATTTACCAAACTAACTGAAAAGAATTATTCTGTAATATGACAAAAAAGGAACGTTACATCAGATTTATTGATTATTTCTCCTTACATCAACCTAATGCACAAACAGAATTAAATTATAATAATCCATTTGAATTACTTGTTGCAGTGATTCTTTCTGCACAGTGTACAGACAAACGAGTAAACCTTGTAACACCAAACTTATTTAATAAATTCCCAACACCGTCAAGTTTAGCGCAAGCAGATTTAGCCGATGTATTCGATTGCATAAAAAGCATCAGTTACCCAAATAACAAAGCAAAACATTTAATTGGGATGGCACAAATTTTAGTTACCGAGTTTAAAGAAATTATACCTTCCGATGTGTCCTTATTGCAAAAAATGCCTGGTGTTGGTAGAAAAACAGCTAATGTGATAGCTTCCATCATCTATGAAGCTCCTACAATGGCGGTGGATACACATGTATTTAGAGTTTCTAAACGATTAGGATTAAGTAACGGAAAAACGCCACTAGCTGTAGAAAACGATTTAACAAAAAACATTCCGAATGATAAAATACGTATTGCACATCATTGGCTAATTTTGCATGGTCGCTATATTTGTACTGCTCGTAATCCTCAATGCGGAAAATGCCCTATTCAAGGAATGTGCATCTTTTTTGGAAATAGAAAAGGGGATATCAAACTATTTTGACATCCCCTTTTCTATTTAATAACACCCAGTTTTAGCGTTTGCCATTTATACTAATGATACCTTTTTTCTTTCTAGTTTCTGTTAATCTTGCATAACTTTTAACTTTCAAATGAGGCTTGTCTTCAGTATATATTTCAGGAGAACCCACCATAGTCATAGCGCATCTAAAACCTATTTCTGCACTACATTCATCCTCCTGCAAATGCCTTCTTGTAGCTGGATTAAGCCAGTAAGCGCGATCATTCCATGATGCTCCCTTATAAACTCTTGACTTATTATTCACTAAACTAGTTATCCCGTATAAATTGTTGGTAGTGGTATCATTATAGTCCCGAACATCGGCTTTAAATGGTTTTTCGGATTTAACGACTGTAACTGAGGTCCCATTTTGACTAGAAGAAGAATCCACAGAAGAAGAATCCGATTTAACTCCTAACGGAGCAGCATTCATTTGATCCCATGATAATTTTTTATTTGAAATGGAAGCTTCTCGAACAGGCACGCCATGTTTATCTAAAATTAATTTCCTGGTTTTCCCATCCTCAACAGATTTTTTATTTACAAACTGATTACCGCGATATGGATTCAAATCTTCCACATCTTGAAAGGTAAGCTGTCTATACACATCTGCAGTCCATTCACTTACATTGCCTGCCATATTATAAAGTCCAAAATCGTTGGGAATAAAACTTCTAACCTCTGCTGTAATAGAGGCTTTATCATTTAAATACCCTCCAGTACCCATCAAATCTCCTCCCCTACGCTTAAAATTTGCTACAATTAGTCCTCTAGTTGATTGCTTAGACGAACGAACCCCTAAACCACTCCATGGATAAATTCTACCATCCGAAACATTTTCGTAATCTGTATTACCCGCCAACGCAAGCGCAGCATATTCCCACTCAGCTTCTGTTGGCAATCGATACGGCTGTTTCAAAATACCGTCCTCAACGCCAACTGTTCTACGTGCTGGAGTCGCAATTTTTGCGCCTTTTTTTCCCGCAGCACCTGGTGCTGGAATCATCAATGGTTTACCATCAAGCGCAATGGGCATATTTTTCCCATCAACACCTTGACCACGATATTGACCAGCTAAATAAACGTCTGTATTAAATGGTTTTACACTATCAGAAGGAGCAACTTGAACTGTCGAACGAGCAGGACTTTTACCTCCTTTACCTTTAGGCGCAATTTTGGGGTTAGTCGCATCTGCCAATGTTTTCCAGTCTGTCAAAACTCCCTTAGAACGTAATATCTCTTCATTAACTCTGTCAGTACGCCAACTACAGTAAGCGACAGCTTGCTCCCATGTAACACCCACTACTGGATAGTCTCCGTAGGCTGGATGTCTCAAATAATTATCGACATAGGGCTCATTATACGACAATGCTCTACGCCACACCAATGTATCGGGTAAAGCTTCATGGTAATATGCCCTGTCCTGAGGAAAGTTTCTCTTTATCCAATGCAAATACTCTAACCAATCAACATTAGAAACCTCTGTTTCATCCATATAGAATGAAGATACAGTTACCCTACGACGAGCACTATTATGATCATAAGCTAAATCTACATCTAAACTTCCCCCCATAACAAAAGTACCACCTTCGACAGGAACCAAACCAGGACCAGGACCAGGATTTACTTTTTTATGTACCTCAAATCCTCCATTTTCTTTTTTATTATACTCCCAACCTGTTTTTGAAGAACGCGATGGTCTCGATGAACCATTCCCCACACAAGAAGATAATAATACTACGCCTGAGGCTACAACTAAATAAAATGAGATTAATTTATTTTTTTTCATCTGATGAATATGAATTTTTATGGTGTTATAGAGATTATTTGCAAATTCCAATGTCCTAACTATAATCGAAACCCAACCTTTGCACCCCATACTATAAAGGTCGTAAAAATAAGACTTATTTTCAGAAACATCGAAAATGTCTTTAAAAATATTCTCCCTATACCGCCAAAATTGTACGAACTA
>CANJWF010000093.1 GCA_947478315.1 Sphingobacteriaceae bacterium
CGTTTGTCTTTTAAAGGTACTCATGCATGCCTTCGCAAGTTGATTTTTAATGGTCAAATGGAGTGCCCAAACGTTTTCATCATCGGTTGGTAAGCACTCGCTCATGGGCATTTCATCTGTAAATAATTTGTTTTTAAAATGGTCAGATGGAACCTCCTGGCAATTTTCATGCCCCTTGGTGTCGAGACTCTAAATGTCGGTTTCATCTGTTAATGATTCATTAGTGTTTAGTTTGTGGGATACTGATGTATTCGTTCTTGTTTATTTTTGAAGGCACTCACGAATGTAAAGCATTTTATAGAAGTCATGGGCATTTTATAAAAAAATGGTTGAATGTGATAGCGTGTATTGTATTAAAATGATACATTATCATTTAGGATAAAAACTATCGAATGTTTTTAAATTGTTCTACTGTTCGCAAAAATTCTTCCCAAATTTCTTTAACAATAATAGCAGCAGGCTTAATTTCTTTAATGGTAGTGGCTACCTGTCCTATTTCTAATTCACCGTCGTGTAAATTTCCCTCAAACATGCCCGTTTTGGCTCTGCCTTTTCCCAACAAATTACTGAGTGCTTCTTTCGACATACCGTTTAATTCGGCTTGTGCTACTTGGTCGAAAAAATGATTACGTAATAGTCGAGCAGGAATTAACTGTTTTAACATTAATTTGGTATCGCCTTCTTTTGCCTCTAAAATAGCTTGTTTAAAATGGGGATGTGCAGAGGATTCTGTAGATGCGGCAAATTTTGAACCTATTTGAACCCCAACTGCCCCTAATGCAAAAGCTGCTGCCATTGCTCTACCATCGGCAATACCTCCTGCTGCAATAATTGGCAGGTTTACTGTATCGCAAACAAGGGGGACTAAACACAAGGTAGTGGTTTCTTCACGTCCGTTATGGCCACCTGCTTCAAACCCTTCGGCCACTAAGGCATCTACACCTGCCGATTCGGCTTTACGAGCAAACGTAGTGTTTGCAATAACATGAACAACTGTAATACCTTTATTTTTCAAAAAATCAGTCCATAAAGCTGGATTACCTGCCGATGTGAATATAATTTTGACATTTTTTTCAACTATTAGGTGCATGATTTTCTCGACCTCGGGATGAAAAAGAGGAATATTCACACCGAATGGTTTATCGGTTGCTTGTTGGCATTTATCGATGTGTAGCGCTAAGGTTTCGAGATGCATTGAACCTGCCCCAATGAGCCCGAGTGCTCCTGCGTTAGAAACCGCACTGGCTAATTTCCAACCGCTACACCATACCATACCACCTTGAATAATGGGATATTGAATACGTAATAGTTGACAGATTGAATTGGTTGTTAACATATTGGAAAATAGCACTTTTTTATTCATAAAATCGCCACAGCACCCCAAAACGAATCATGGCATCTGGCATCGGATAGGAATTGGTTAAGTAATAACCCTTATTGCCATAGCCTTGATTGAGGTATTCATATTTAACGAACAGGTTCGCTTTTTTTAAAGTAGCATTTGCCCAAACGGATAACAATGGAATGGTATTTAGTGCGGCTTGTTGGCTTACATAAAATTGTCCCAAAGCGGGATTGTAGGATGGATTGTTGAAACGATTGTGATATTGCAAATCGATACCGGTGTGGAGGTATAATACCTTAAAGAAAAGGTCCCTATAGTATAAACTATGCCATTCATAAAATTGGGGAGTATTTAAAGATGTTAGTTCATTACTTTGTTGGTAGACAAGATAATTGTCTAAACTAAATCTCCATAAGTTAAATTGCTTACGGATAAAAAATTGCCATAGATGAATGGCGGAGTTTTGTTGAAATGGTACGGGTTGTTGTAGGTTATTTTCTCTAAAATATAGATAGTGATTCATGAGGTAATAATTGCTACCTAGGTGTAGATGCCATTTTTCTGATTGAAATGCAATGGTATATTGATTGATTTGTGTTTTTGAAAAATTGTTTTGCCAACTGTAATGGTTTGATTGTTGATTTTGATATAAAAATTCGGGCGATTGATTTACCAAAGAGGCACTCATCATCAAACGATTTGCCTGTAATTGAAAAGCTGTTTGAATACCTATATGATAATCACCTACATTGTTGCCTAAAACAATTTGTTCGGCTTGTGCCTCTAACTGTAGGTGATGGGTAAACTGATAGTTGAGAGCAGCCTTCGCTGTGGTGTTATAGAAATTACGGGTAGTGTCGGCTTGCGATAAGTGATAAAAATCTTGCAATACGCCTACGTTTAGTTTGATTTCATTTTTCAACCGTTTACTCTTGATGGTAAAGGCATAGTTTAGTTCGTTTTGGGTTTGATTGAGTTTAAGGGCATCGTTGGTGGTGATGCTGTTTAGGGTATTTTGTGCAAAAATTTTGTAGGTATCCGCTTCGTTTTTATCGAAATAAAAATCAGATTGTCGTAGTATAAAAGTATGCGTAATACGCTGTTTTGTGGCTAAATTGGATGGCGAACGAGTGCCTGTTGGTCCGATATCAAAAAAATGCTTCACAAAAAATGAAACATCTTTTTGATGATTTTGTGCAGTTGACAATTTTGTTTGTAAGGCATTTTTGGGAACATTGGTTCCTTTATCAAAAATACTGTCGAGTACCAACGAACCGTTTTCTTGATTGCGAATATCGTTCGTGGTCATATTGGCAAAAAGTTGATAACGTTGATTGGATGAACCGAACCATGCAAATAAAGCCGCTCCGAGTAAACTTGTTTTTTGATTTGCGAAAAAACCATCGCTGGATGAACGATTAAAGTTTGCACCCATGTTAAAATTCTTGTTAAAGTTTTGTGTTAACAGCACTTTAAAATGGTCTTCAACGCCTCCTGAGGACACATACGTTAACTCACTATAAGGCACGCGTGCACGGTAATAGTTGACTTTTTCGGACGATAATTTAAATATATCCCAGTTGTGACGACCTAAGTCGAAACCAATGCGAGAAGATGGTGTAAATAACAATGGACGAATCGGTTGACCATACCCTCCTATTTTAATTTGGGGGCTGATAGGCGTTTCTCCCGTGCCTGAAAAACGAAATTCGGTTTGTATGGTATCTATGGGCAATAATAAGATACTATCTTTTAGTAGAGAGAGACTAGTGTAACGGATAAATTGAGCGTTATAACTGTTTTTTTTTACTGCCTCATCCTGTTTTTTGCGTAAGGAATCTAAATCATTTTTTTGTGCAAAAACAGTGGTTGTGCCAAAAACAACAACCAACAACAACCAACACTTTAATGCCCAATTGCTAACACTTACAGGTGTATGGTAAATGTTTGTTTTTTTGTTATTCATTGAAATAAGATGTTTTTAAACACACTAGGATATATTTATAACGATTATCTCACCAGGATTTGATGGATAAACAGAACCGCCAACTTCCTTTTATGCTCCTTTTTTTCGAGTCTCTACGTAATGAAGACAGCACATTCGGCTTTTAGTTTTAAACTTTAAACAGTTTCTAACAAGTGGCTACCAATTCTTTTAGTATCAAAGTTAATTTCGGTTCAGCTTCTTTTGCTTTCGTTATAATATGTTCGATAGATACTGGTTTGAGCACTTCGTGAAACCCCTCGTCGGTAATTACCGATATGGCAAATACGGGTATTTCAGCATGCTTTGCCACAATTACCTCTGGCACAGTGCTCATCCCTACTGCATCTCCACCAATGAGACGCAAATATTTATATTCGGCTTTAGTTTCTAAATTAGGACCAGAAACACTTACGTAAACACCTCGATGACAGGTAATATGGTGTGTAGATGCAATCTTTAATCCTTTTTCTATCATATCTTTATTATAGGGCTCAACCATATCGGGGAAACGCGGTCCAAGCGAATTATAGTTCATACCTCTCAACGGATTATCGGGTAATAAATTGATATGGTCTTCGATAATCATCAGGTCTCCAGTGCGTATTTCACGGTTTAAAGAACCACTTGCATTAGAGACAAACAAATATTGAATACCCAATTGTTTCATCACTCGAATGGGAAAAGTAATTTGACTCATGCTATAGCCTTCGTAATAATGTAAACGACCCTGCATGGCCACTACTTTTTTACCCGATAAAATGCCAAATATGAGTTTACCTGCATGAAACTCCAAGGTAGAAATGGGAAAATTGGGAATATTGGAATAGGCAAACTGGTGGATAATTTCTATTTCGTTCACTAATCCGCCCAAACCTGTTCCTAATATGATACCTATTTCTGGTTCAAAATCAGCTATTTTTCGTTTAATATGAGTTGTTGTTTCGTGTATGGCTTCTAACATAATCGTTAATTAATTGGTCAAAATAAAACTGTTGTTCGATAAATTGATGGCGAATAGGTAGGTAATATATGGGCAAGGAAGCCAATATCAAGTGATTTTTTAGTCTAACTGCATCTTTTTCTGTGGTTACAATAATTTTTTTAGCGGTATTCACCTTGTCAAATTGTTCGCGTAACGGTCGCAAATCTCGCTCTTTAAAAGCATAATGGTCGGGAAAATTATAATGAATTACATGCGACGTTTGCTTCTTTATTTCATCATAAACAGGTTGGGGGTTTGCAATACCTGTTAACAAAAAAACAGTTGTATCTCGTTCTACTGTTGGTGAAAAATGGTTGTTGTGAAAAACGGGTTGTAGGGGTTCGTAAACAATTTGCGTAAAAAAAAGAGCTTGTTTATCTGTCAAATGGAGTTTTTTGCTAATGGGCTGTTCGGCAACATCCTCTAATGTGGATGGACATTTCGTGATTAAAACAATGTTTGCCCGTTGAATGCCTCGAATGCTTTCTCGTAAATTGCCTGTAGGTAAATAATAATTGCGCTGCTGCAATTGATGATAATCAAACAGTACAATAGATAATCCGGGGGTTACTTTTCTATGCTGAAAAGCATCGTCTAACAGAATAACATCGTGCTCTTTTTGTAAATAGGAAATACCCACACAACGATTTTCTGAAACAGCAACCGTTATTGTCGGAAATTTATGCTTCATTTGAGCGGGTTCATCGCCTATTTCTACGGCATTAGATGCAGCATGAGCCTCTATGAAGCCCTTCGTTTTACGACCATATCCCCTACTTAACACAGCTACCGAATATTGACTATTTAATAACCTGATTAAGTATTCGGTGGTAGGTGTTTTGCCTGCGCCGCCTACTGCTACATTGCCAATGCTAATAATAGGCAAATCGAAAGATTGACTTTTAAAAAATCCCCAATCGTAACACTTATTTCGTATCCACACTACATAGCCGTAAATTAGGGAAATAGGAAATAAAAGTAGCCGAATTATTTTCAAAAAAGCCTTAAACACGATGGTAAG
>CANJWF010000094.1 GCA_947478315.1 Sphingobacteriaceae bacterium
AAAAGTACGTACGGAATTTTTTTATCGTCCGCATACTTCAATTGTTTTGCCAGTTTGACAGCGCTTGGATAAATTTCAGCCCCAACACCCAACTCTCGCAAATGTTGTAATATAGGTAAAAGGTATGCCTCAAAAGATGTTCCAAAATTGACTAGCAAAATTTTAGTTGATGCTTCTGTTTCTATACTAGCAAAAAGATTTAATTCCAATAAAACATCGTAAATGCGATCTGCACCAAAAGAAATGCCCGCACCAGTCAAGCCCTTTAATCCAAACATACCTGTCAAATCATCATAACGTCCACCGCCGCCAATACTACCCATAACAACTTCATTCGTTTTCACTTCAAAAATAGCTCCAGTATAGTAATTCAAGCCTCGTGCCAACGTAATATCCAATTCTATTTTCGCATTCTGCATGCGAAACATAGTTAAATAATCAAAAATACGCTCCAACTCGTCTATACCTTTCAACGCAATTTCCGACTGCTGTAAAAGTGTTCTCAAAAAATTTAATTTTTCTGGAGTATTGCCTTGAAACGATATACACTGTTGTAATAAATGAATATCCTGTTCATGAAAACCTCTCAACAATAATTCGCTACTTACCCCATGCCATCCAATTTTATCTAATTTGTCTATTGCGGTAGTCATTTCAACTAAAGCATCTGCCTTACCTAAATATGATGCAATAGCGTACAAAATCTTT
This sequence comes from Sphingobacteriaceae bacterium, assembly GCA_947478315.1. Classification (GTDB taxonomy): domain Bacteria; phylum Bacteroidota; class Bacteroidia; order Sphingobacteriales; family Sphingobacteriaceae; genus CANJWF01. The sequence continues at coordinate 709 of CANJWF010000094.1, forward strand.
CGATTATTAATCTTAATGGTAAAATCTTTTAATCCTAACCTAGTTAGTACTTCATCATAAATTAAAACAAACTCAGCCTCATTTATCAATGATGAAGAGCCTACCACATCTGCATCACATTGATAAAATTCTCGATAACGTCCCTTTTGTGGTCTATCTGCTCGCCAAACAGGTTGTATTTGAAAACGTTTAAAGGGAAAAGTAATTTGATTTTGATGCATAACCACAAAACGCGCAAATGGTACTGTCAAATCGTATCGCAATGCTTTTTCTGAAATTTGAAAAGTCATTTTTTTACTATTACGCTCTTGAAAAAATCCATCCCCTACCTTAGATAAATAATCGCCAGAATTAAGCACCTTAAATATGAGTTGGTCTCCTTCATCTCCATACTTACCCAACAAAGTTGACAGTTGTTCCATAGTAGGAGTTTCTATTTGTTGGTAACCATATTTTTGAAATACCATTCTAATCGTATCAAAAATATGATTCCGTCTCACCATCTCTAATGGTGAAAAATCTCGTGTCCCTTTAGGAATAGATGGCTTTGATACATGCATACAATCTAAAATAAAACCCAACTACGGAATACTGTTGGGTATAGTAACTCCCATTATTTGAATACTTTAACCCTATTACAAAAAATGGGGTGGTTATCGAAAACCACCCCATTAAACTATTCGTTATAGCTATTTCACGCTTCGATTTCTTCCTTCTTCGAAACCATCAATCGCTCAAACTCTTCTTGAGAACCTACTTTAATATGGTCGTAAACTCTCATACCCGTACCACAAGGAATTAAATGTCCAACGATTACATTTTCTTTTAATCCGAGCATATTATCTCTTTTAGCACTGATAGCCGCTTCATTCAAAACTTTAGTTGTTTCTTGGAACGATGCAGCAGAAATAAATGATTTTGTACCTAGAGAAGCACGTGTAATACCTTGAAGAACAGGACTAGAGGTTGCTGAAACTGCATTACGAGCTTGAACAGGTCTCAAATCTTTACGTTTCAGCACAGAATTTTCATCCCTTAGTTTGCGTAAAGTAACTATTTGACCTGGTTTTAAATTCACAGAATCTCCTGCATCGACCACCACTTTTTTATCGTAGATGTAGTCATTTTCTTCATTAAAATCAAAATTGTCGACAGATTCTTGCTCTAAGAAACGAGTATCCCCTGAGTCAACAATGTAGGCTTTACGCATCATTTGATGTACGATTACTTCAAAATGCTTATCATTAATTTTAACACCCTGCAAACGGTAAACTTCTTGTATACCATTTACTAAATACTCTTGAACCGCAGATGGCCCCTTAATAGATAAGATATCTGCTGGTGAAATTGCACCATCAGAAAGAGGCATACCTGCTTTTATAAAGTCATTATCTTGAACTAAGATATGTTTAGATAATGGCACCATATATTTTTTTATCTGACCATCTTTCGATTCTATAATAATCTCTCTATTTCCACGTTTCACACCTCCTAAAGTTACCACTCCATCTATTTCAGTCACTACCGCTGGATTAGATGGATTTCTCGCTTCAAAAAGTTCAGTCACACGAGGCAAACCTCCAGTAATATCTCGTGTTTTACCAATCGCACGTGGAATTTTAACAATCACCTGTCCCATTTTAACTTTATCTCCATCGTCAACAGCAATATGCGCTCCAACAGGTATATTGTAACCTTTTATATCTTTTCCTTTATTATCAACGATTCTAATGGATGGATTTTTGGTTTTATCACGTGTATCGATAATAACCTTTTCTCTATGTCCTGTTTGCTCATCTGACTCCTCTCGGAAAGTAACTCCTTCAATAATAGCATCAAACTCTATTTTACCTGAATATTCGGATATAATCACGGCATTATAAGGGTCCCAACTACATATTTTATCACCCCTTTGAACTTTCTGACCTTCCTTAACAAACAAATGTGCTCCATAAGGAATATTATTGGTAACAATTATTTTATTGGTTACAGGTTCTACTATCCTAAACTCTCCAGAACGACCTAATACAACATCTATATCTCCATCTTCGGAAGCATGAGTAACTGTACGAACATTTTCGAATTCAATAACACCTTCAAATTTCGCACTAATTTGAGACTCAGCAGCAATATTAGAAGCTGTACCCCCAACGTGGAAAGTACGTAAAGTAAGCTGAGTACCTGGCTCTCCGATAGATTGAGCTGCAATTACACCAACTGCTTCACCTAACTGAACACGTTTTCCTGTTGCCAAATTTCTTCCATAACACATTGCACATACTCCGCGTTTAGACTCGCACGTCAAAACAGAACGTATTTCAATACCATCCAACGGCGATTCATCAATTTTACGAGCAATATCTTCATCTATATCTTGACCTGCTTCTACTAAAAGTTGTCCAGTAAGCGGATCATAAGTATCATGCACAGAAGTACGTCCTAGTATTCTATCATATAACGGCTCTACAATGTCCTCATTATCTTTTAATGCTGTCGTGTAGGTACCTCTTAATGTACCACAATCCTGAATATTGATAACCATATCTTGAGCAACATCATGCAAACGACGAGTCAAATAACCAGCATCTGCTGTTTTTAATGCAGTATCAGCCAAACCTTTACGAGCACCATGCGTAGAAATGAAATATTCCAGTACAGACAATCCTTCTTTGAAATTAGATAAAATTGGATTCTCAATAATCTCTCCTCCAGAGCCTGATTTTTGAGGTTTTGCCATCAATCCCCTCATACCACAAAGCTGACGAATCTGCTCTTTTGAACCGCGAGCTCCCGAATCCAACATCATATAAACAGAGTTAAATCCTTGGTTATCGTTAGCCAAAATATCCATCACTTTAGCAGTTAACTTACTATTTGTACGAGTCCAAATATCAATAATTTGATTATATCTCTCATTATTGGTTATAAAGCCCATATTGTAATTAACCATTACTTCTTCTACTTCCTTGGTAGCTTCATCTATAAAGGCTATTTTCTCTGCTGGTATATTTAAATCTTGTAAATTAAATGACAAACCTCCTTTGAATGCACTTTGATAACCAATTTCTTTAATATCATCCAAAAACTGAGCAGCACGAGCCATGCCTGTCACTTTAACCACATTCCCAATAATATCTCTTAATGACTTTTTGGTCAGTAGTTCATTAATAAAGCCGACTTCTTGAGGAACGACTTGGTTAAATAAAACACGACCAACAGTAGTTTCTATTAATTTATTAACTAACTGCCCATTTTCAATGAGCATAGCTTTAACTTTTATCCACGCATGTAAATCAATTTTTTTCTCATTATGAGCAATAACCACTTCTTCTGCAGAATAAAACACGGAACCTTCTCCTTTAACAATATGAGTTGGTTCTGATTTTCGACCTTTAGTGATATAATACAATCCCAAAACCATGTCTTGAGAAGGTACTGTCACTGGTGTACCATTGGCAGGATTCAAAATATTGTGAGAAGCTAACATCAAAATCTGTGCTTCTAAGACGGCGGCATTACCCAAAGGTACGTGTACAGCCATTTGGTCACCATCAAAGTCAGCATTGAAAGCAGTACACACTAACGGATGCAATTGAATTGCCTTCCCCTCTATCAATTTGGGTTGAAAAGCCTGAATCCCTAATCTATGCAATGTAGGAGCCCTATTTAGAAGTACAGGATGCCCTTTTAAAACATTCTCTAGTATATCCCATACAATAGGGTCTTTTCTATCAACAATTTTTTTAGCAGATTTTACCGTTTTCACAACACCTCGCTCAATCATTTTGCGAATAATAAACGGCTTAAATAATTCAGCAGCCATGTCTTTAGGTAATCCGCACTCGTGCAATTTTAAGTTTGGACCTACGACAATAACAGAACGTGCAGAATAATCGACACGTTTACCCAATAAATTCTGACGGAAACGTCCTTGTTTACCTTTTAGAATATCAGAGAGCGATTTTAATGCGCGATTTCCCTCTGTTTTAACTGCGTTAACTTTGCGTGAATTATCAAATAACGAATCTACTGCTTCTTGAAGCATCCGTTTTTCGTTACGTAAAATAACCTCAGGAGCCTTTATTTCCAATAATCGCTTCAATCGATTATTTCTAATAATTACGCGACGATACAAATCATTCAAATCTGAAGTTGCAAAACGTCCCCCCTCTAATGGCACTAATGGTCTCAATTCAGGCGGAATTACTGGAATATTTTTCATAATCATCCACTCTGGACGATTTTCAATTCTTCCGTTAGCCGCTCTAAATGCTTCTACTACTTGAAGCCGTTTTAACGCTTCATTTTTACGCTGTTGAGAAGTTTCATTTGCCGCCTGATGTCTCAAATCGTAAGACAATTGATCTAAATCCAAACGTTTAAACAACTCAATCAATGCTTCGGCACCCATTTTAGCGATAAATTTCTGAGGATCCTTATCATCTAAATATTGGTTTTCTTTCGGTAAAGTATCTAAAATATCTAAATACTCTTCTTCAGTTAGAAAATCCATGTGAGCGATACCATCAGATTCTTTTAGACCGGCTTGTATAACAACATAGCGCTCGTAATAGATAATCAAATCTAGTTTCTTAGTTGGTAAACCAAGTAAATAAC
>CANJWF010000095.1 GCA_947478315.1 Sphingobacteriaceae bacterium
TACTATGGCAATCTATATTCTAAAAATATGGGAATACTAGGAGCCTATAAGCCCAAAGAGATGTGGACAAAATTAAATGCAGAAGTAACAAAATGGAACAAAGCAGATGGTAGCACAAAAGCCATTCCAGCCTTGCATTATATTGCCGTAGTTGCACAAGGTAGTGCCGGAAAAGATGGTAAATATCGTTTCAGAATGCCCGAAAGTCAAATAGATTCCGTACTTAACATTGCTAATATGGGAAAAGCCCTCGTTTTTTTAGATATTCAAGTAGCATTAAGTAATATAGAACAAGAATTACCTCGTTTAGAGAAATATTTAAAACTACCACATGTGCACCTAGGTATAGACCCTGAATTTTCGATGAAGACAGGAAAAAAGCCCGGTAGTGTAATTGGTACATTCGACGCCAAAGACATCAACTATGCAAGTAACTATTTAGCAGAACTGGTCCGAAAAAACAACCTACCTGCCAAAATTTTAATCATACATCGGTTTACAAAAAATATGCTAACCAATTACAAACAGATTAAATTATATCCAGAAGTACAAACCGTTATCAATATGGATGGATGGGGGGCTCCTCAACTCAAAATAAATACCTATCGTTCCTACATCTATCAACAACCCGTTCAATTTACAGGATTTAAGTTATTTTATAAAAATGATCTCAAGAAAAACGGAAAAATGATGTCTCCAGAACAGATACTCAAATTGACACCAAAACCCATTTATATTCAATATCAATAAATCTAATTGAAAAAAATTGTTATAAAAAAATCACACTTAAGTATATGAAAACCATCATTTTATTCAAAAAAGAAAAGCCGAGCAAAATTTGCTCGGCTTTTCTTTTTTGAATTTATCAATCTAAGATAAATTAGAACGAAAAATCATCTTCTTCTTTTGCTGGAGCTTCAGCATCGTACTCATAACGTTTCTCGACCACGTCTTGATTTTCTTTAATAAAATCAACCGCGTCTTTCATGCCTTCAGCAAATTTTTCAAAATCTTCCTTATAAAGGAAAATTTTGTGCTTAATAAAAACGCCGTCTTCGAGACGTTTTTTACTTTCAGTTACTGTGATGTAATAATCTCCCGATCGAGTAGCTTTTACATCAAAAAAATAGGTTCTTTTTCCAGCTCTTACTCTCTTTGAAAAAACCTCTTCTCTCTCTTTGTTTTCGAATTCTCCCATAACGCTTTAAATAGTGTTTTAATACTTTGCCGTAAATATAAGTTAATAGTCTTTTAAATACCAAATAATATTAATTAAATTATTAAGCCTAATAGAGAATATCCTTTATGCTTCAGGTTCTTCCAAACGTTGTTTTCGATACAACTCTGTATAAATTTTCCCTTTTTCCACTAACTCTTCATGTGTACCTTGCTCAACCAGCATACCATTATCTAACACAATAATTTTATCGGCATTTTTTATGGTTGATATACGGTGTGCAACAACAATACACGTTTTACCTTTCATGATTTGACTAATACTACGCAATATCTCTTCTTCAGTTTTAGTATCTACTGCCGACAAACAATCATCAAAAATTAATATTTCGGGTTCTTTTATAAGTGCTCTAGCAATAGCAATGCGTTGCTTTTGCCCTCCAGATAACGTAATACCTCTCTCTCCGATACGTGTTTCAAATTTTTCTTCAAAATGCAAAATATTATCTAACACACCTGCGTCTTTAGCCGCTTTTGTTATTCGATCCGATGTAACATCGTCTAAACCAAAAGCTATATTATTGGCGATTGTATCGGAAAAAAGAAAAACTTCTTGAGGCACAATTCCTATTTTTTGACGATACTGTTGAAGAGACAGTTGATGAATAGGAGTACCAGACAATGTAATACTACCCGACTCAACATCGTACATTCTCATTAATAAATTAGCAAGCGTAGTTTTTCCTGACCCAGTTCTGCCCGTAATGGCAACAAATTCCCCCTGCTTAATTTCAAAAGAAATATTTTTAAGTGCAGTAATATGTGTATTGGGATAAGTAAAATTTACCCTATTAAATTCAATATTACCATTTTGAGGAATTTTTGCATCTAACGAACTAACAATATCAGGTTTCGTTTGCAAAAATTCATTGATTCTCTTCTGCGAAGCGGCAGCTCGTTGTATCAATGAGGTAATCCAACCTAAAGACATAACAGGAAAAATGAGTTGATTGACATATACTAGAAATTCGGCTATATTTCCAGAAGTAATAGTTCCGTCAATAACCTCTTTGCCTCCAACATACACCGTTAATGTAATACTAAGTCCAACTAATAACATCAATGTTGGATAAAAAAATGCCTGCGTTTTCACTAAATTCATAGAAGCCTGGCGATAACTTTCGCTTGCATCCATAAAATCATCCGTTTTTGACCGCTCCTTAGCAAAAGCTTTTATGATACGAATACCCGAAAAGGTTTCTTGCGCTATCGTACTTAATAGCGAAAGTTGTTGTTGTATTTTCTCACTTTTTTTATTGATACGCGAAGTAATAAAATAAATTAACAATGCCATCAATGGAAGGGGAAGCAAACTATAAAAAGTGAGTTTTGCATTAACTTGCAACATAGATACAAGCGTTAATCCAAACAATGTAACGGTATTAATAGCATACATTACTGCTGGTCCTATATACATCCGCACTTTACTAACATCTTCAGAAACACGATTCATCAAATCGCCTGTATTATTTCTTTTAAAAAATGCAAGTGATAAAATTTGATAATGATTATAAATTTCATTTTTCAAATCATACTCTATGTGCCTAGACATTAATATAATCGTTTGACGCATGAAAAATAAAAACAAACCGCGCGTTAAAGCCAACACTAAAACAATGCCTCCAAAAATCAACAAACTATATCCAAACGTTTGGTAAATAAATTTTTGTCTTTCAAAACCTACAGACAAACGATATAGGGTAATATTTTCTTGTACCAAATCAAAAGCAAAACGAATAACTTTTGCGGGTAATACTGCAAAAATATTAGCTATCACAACAAACAAAATACCTGGAATGAGCTGATGCTTATATTTAAAGAAATATTTGTTTAAGTGAGCTAAATGCTTCATTTAATTAATAAGATTTATTGACAAATTAGACTTGTTAGATGAACAACGCAGATTACTGTGCTTTATCTAAACTCTTAATAACATTTAAAAAATCACGGGCTTTCAATGAGGCTCCACCTATCAGTCCCCCATCTATGTCTTTTTGGGTAAATAGTGTATCTGAATTATTCGAATTGCAACTACCTCCGTATAATAAAGGTGTTTTATCGGCAACGTTATCACCATATCGCTGTTGTAACAGTGACCTAATAAAAGCGTGCATTTCTTGCGCTTGTTCAGAAGTTGCCGTCAAACCCGTACCAATTGCCCAAACAGGTTCATAAGCAATAATAGTTTTTAAAATATCCTCTTCAGAAAGATGAAAAACACCTTCATTCATCTGTTTTTCAATAACTGAAAAATGGCTATCCATTTCTCGTTCTTGTAAAGTTTCTCCAACACAATAGATAGGTTGCAAATCATTTCTTAGCACAGAGGCTACTTTTTGTGCCAATATTTCATTGCCTTCATTGAAATATTGCCTACGCTCCGAATGCCCCACTATTACATAGGTGGCTCCAACTGATTTAATCATTCTTGCCGATATTTCTCCAGTAAATGCACCAGCTTCTTGTTGATAACAATTTTGTGCGGCTAAATAAACATTAGAGTAAGTTTTAGCCAATTGGGCAAAACTGTGAAGATGAATAAATGGGCAAGCGATAATAACACTAATTTCACTACTAACCTCATCACGAACCATGTTAATAATTTCTGAAAATATAGCTAACCCTGTCGGATAATCATGGTTCATTTTCCAATTTCCTGCAATAATTTTTTTTCGCATCTGTTTACTTATGGTTTAGAATTACGATATAGAGTTTACTGAATTTTAAGTTCTTCTTTTAACTTAAAAAAATTATCTGGTGCGTTCGAAAACCTCTCGAAGTATATCTTTTTCTGTTTCATCAAAAATCATCTCTCTACGTTCGAACACTTTCTGAGCGGTTTCAAACATTTTCTCAAGTGTATGAATTTCAAAACCATGAGCTCCTCCCCAAGAAAAATCAGGTACAAAATTTCTAGGAAAGCCTCCACCAAATACATTGGCTGCTATCCCCACCACAGTACCCGTATTAAACATCGTATTAATGGCACACTTAGCATGATCGCCCATTACCAAACCACAAAACTGTAAGCCTGTTTTCCTAAATGCTCGATGCTCATAGTCCCAAATTCTAACTTCTGCATAGTTATTTTTAAGATTAGAGTTGTTGCTATCTGCCCCAATATTACACCATTCGCCTAACACTGAATTGCCTAAATAGCCATCGTGCCCTTTATTAGAAAAACCAATAATAATAGAATTAGTAATCTCACCGCCTACGCGTGAATGAGGTCCAATAGTGGTTGCTCCATAAATTTTAGCTCCCATTTTAACTTGTGAATGATTACACAGCGCAAAACTACCCCTAATATGGCTCCCTTCTAACACAGAAGCATGGTGTCCCAAGTAAATAGGTCCTGTTCGAGTATTAAAGGTACTACACTCAGCTTCAGCCCCTTCTTCTGCAAAAAAAGAATCTCCCAATATGGTATTAGTCGAGCTAATATTCGCAGAAGTTCGTCCATTCGTCAATAAATTAAAATCATTGCGCAATTCTTCATCATTGAAGCTAAATAAATCTTCAGGATATTGTATTCTGATAACTTTGTGACTGAAATATTGTTTGGTTAGTTTGTTAAGTCGATTTTCAATAAATTGTTCAACACCGTATTCATCCAAACAAATAGCAATCAATACATCATCGTTCACTAAGCACTCATTGGTATTGAGCGATAAAATGCTATTTATTAAATTCGGATTAGGACACACCGAACCATCTATCAATAGATTTTTCTCTGCAATTCGATAACCATATTTGGGTTGTAAATAGGGTTCTGTAAAAAATGAGACCTTATCAACAGACAAATATTTAGCCCATTTTTCAGCGATTGTTAATATGCCTACCCTAAGCGAAGCTATTGGACGAGTAAAAGTTAATGGCAATAAGTGATTTCGCTTTTTATTATCAAATAAAATTATGTTCATGAGGCAAATGTAAAAAAAGGGACTGACAAGCCGAGCCTATATAAATATTCCTACTAAATACACCTTATATGCTAGTATTTCTCAAATAGGAAAATATTATTTTTGTTGCAAAAACTTTAGCTTACAAATCAATGGAAGA
>CANJWF010000096.1 GCA_947478315.1 Sphingobacteriaceae bacterium
AAAAGTTGTCCTAATGTTTTTTCTTGGGGGAAAATTCCATTTTCTTGAAAAAAACGAATGGTATCATCAACTGTCCATTGAGACAATACTGATTTACAAAAATGTTGATTTTCTGATGTAAAGTTTGTTGCATCAACCTCTAAATTGGTATAATTGCATTTTCCGCCACCTGATATTCTAATCTTATTCCCTACTCGATTATTTTTTTCTAAAATTAATATTCTCTTTCCAATCAGTCCTGCTTGTACAGCACACATCAATCCACAAGCCCCACCACCAATGATTACTGCATCATAATCGGCATACACACTATTGTTGTTAGACAAAATATTCACAGTTTCTCTTACTTTTGGCCTTGTACGCAAATATCCGCATAAAATCTTTATAGTGATGAAAATTATATTTATGGGTACGCCTGACTTTGCAGTGGCGTCTTTAGATGCTTTAGTAAAAGCTGATTTTGACATCGTAGGAGTGGTAACAGCTGTAGATAAGCCTGCTGGACGAGGTCAACTTTTACACGAATCTGCAATAAAAAAATACGCGATAGAGCATGGATTACATTTACTTCAACCGACAAATCTAAAAGACAAAGATTTTTTGACCCATTTGAATAAATTAAATTCTGATTTACAAATAGTCGTGGCTTTTAGAATGCTGCCTCAGGTAGTTTGGGATATGCCTCGCTTAGGAACTATTAATTTACACGCTTCCCTCCTGCCTCAATATAGGGGTGCTGCTCCTATTAATTGGGCAATTATCAATGGAGAAAAGGAAAGTGGAGTAAGTACTTTTTTTTTAAAGGAAGAAATCGACACTGGTGATATTTTATTATCTGAACGTGTCATTATTGCTGACAATGAAACTGCAGGGTCTTTACATGATAAATTAATGACCGTTGGTGCTCAACTTCTAGTAAATACGGTTGAGTCTATCAGACGTGAAGATTTTAAGGCTCAACCACAAGTAGCCTTATTGGACAAACATCAAAGTTTGAAGCATGCTCCCAAAATCTTCAAAAACGATTGTTGCATTAATTGGTTTCGTAGCTGCATAGAGGTTAACAATCAAATTAGAGGATTAAATCCTTATCCTACTGCCTACACATGGTTTAATGGAAAAAATTTGAAAATATTTTCTACTGAAATATCTGTAGAACATTGTACTAAAATGCCTGGAGAATGGATTAGTGATGGCAAAAATTATTTAAAATTTGCCTGTGTTGACGGTTTTTTATCTTTAAAAGAGGTTCAACTGGAAGGAAAAAAAAGAATGTTTATATCTGATTTTTTGAGAGGGTTGAAAGTGTTAAAAGAACATCCTTGATTGCAATGATTTGTTCTTTTAACACTGATTAATTTGACTTTAGTTTTTAGTTTGGAATGGCAATCGTTAAAACTTTATCTGATTTTTCTTCTGTAAGTGCGATTTGAATTACTTCATCCATCCGATTAACGTAATGAAAAGTTAAATCTTCTATATAGGAGGATTTGATTTCAAGAATATCTTTTTTGTTATCCTTACACAGAATAATTTCTTTTATATTGGCTCTCTTTGCCGCTAATATTTTTTCTTTTATACCTCCTACTGGCAATACTTTACCCCTTAGTGTTATTTCTCCAGTCATTGCCAAATATTTTTTCACTTTACGCTGAGTAAAGGCTGAAGTTAAGGCTGTGAGCATTGCTATTCCTGCAGATGGACCATCTTTAGGTATTGCTCCTGCTGGTACGTGAATATGAACGTTATAACTATCAAAAATTCGTTGGTCTATTTCAAAAACGGATGCGTTTGCTTTAAGATAGGCTAATGCAATAGTAGCAGATTCTTTCATAACATCTCCTAGATTACCTGTAATTGTTAAAGAACCTTTACCCTGACTTAGACTGACTTCGATAAACAAAATATCGCCCCCGACTTGTGTCCATGCTAAACCTGTAACTACGCCTGGCACATCGTTATTTTCGTATTGTTCCTTATCAAAACGTGGAAATCCTACTATTTTTTCTACTTCATCTAATGAGATATTTGACTCGTATTCGTCTTGCATTGCGATTTTAGTTGCAACGCCCCTTACTACGGAACCTAGTGTTTTATCTAAAGTACGAACTCCTGACTCTCTTGTGTAACCCTCTATCAGCTTCTCTATTACGGCATGAGATATAGATAAATCTGAGGATTTTAAGCCATGTGTTTCTATCTGTTTAGGCAGTAAATATTGTTGTGCTATTTCTATTTTCTCCTCAATGGTATAACCGTTTACTTCTAAAATTTCCATTCTGTCTAATAAGGCGGGTTGTATTGTCGATAAATTATTGGCAGTAGCAATAAACATCACTTTAGACAAATCGTACTCAAATTCTACATAATTATCTGTAAATGAGTTATTTTGCTCTGGATCAAGTACCTCTAATAATGCCGATGATGGATCGCCTCTAAAATCTTGACCCACTTTATCTATTTCATCTAAAATAAATACAGGATTAGAAGAACCTGCTCTTTTTATAGATTGAATGATTTTTCCAGGCATAGCTCCGATGTAGGTCTTGCGATGTCCACGAATTTCGGCTTCATCTCTCAATCCGCCTAACGCCACTCTGACATACTTACGGTCTAACGCTTTGGCTATAGATTTACCAAGAGAGGTTTTTCCTACTCCTGGAGGTCCAACTAAACACAGGATGGGAGCTTTCATATCATTTTTCAGCTTCAATACTGCCAAATATTCAATGATGCGTTTTTTTATTTTTTCTATGCCGTAATGATCTTTATCAAGAACTTCTTGAGCATGATGCAAATCAAAATTATCTTCTGTGTACTCGTTCCATGGTAAATCCAACAAGAGTTCTAAATAATTAACTTGTACAGAATAGTCTGGGGCCATCGGATTCATCCGAGATAACTTGGCAAGTTCCTTATCGAAAGCATTTTTATGTTCCTCTGTCCATTTTTTTTCTTGAGCACGTTGCTTAAGATTTTCTAATTCCATATCTGGAGTTTGCCCTCCGAGTTCTTCTTGAATGGTTTTTAACTGTTGGTTAAGAAAATACTCCCGTTGTTGTTTATCTAAATCGGTACGAACTTTTGACTGTATTTGATTACGAAGTTCTAACATCTGAAGTTCTTGCATCAATTGCTCTAATACCATTTTAGCCCTATCTTTTAGGTTCAATGTTTCCAACATTTTTTGTTTATATGCCATCTCGGCATTCATATTGGAGGAAACAAAATTGATTAGGAAAGGGGTACTTTCGATATTTTTAATGGCAACCGATGCTTCGGTAGGTATGTTCGGAGAGAGTTTTATAATTTGCATGGACAAATCTCGAATCGACTCAACCATAGCCTCAAATTCTTCATCTGTATCGGGTCTTATTTCTTCTAATTTAGCAACGGTTGCTGTGAGATATGGGTCTGTTTGAAGCTGTTCGAGAAGTTTAAAACGGGTTTTACCTTGAATAATAATCATGGTACTCCCATCTGGCATTTGCAATATTTTAAAAATAGTGGCTACAGTTCCTACTGAATTTAACTGATCAAATGCAGGATCATCGATATTGGGATCGAGTTGCGCCACTACACCGATAGTTTTATCCCCCTTATAAGCTTCTTTAATTAACTTAATGGACTTATCTCTTGTAACGGTAATAGGTATCACTACTCCTGGAAACAGAACCGTGTTACGAACTGGCAAAACAGGCAATACATCTGGCAATTCTTCATTGTTCATATCCTCTTCGTCTTGTGAAGACATGAGAGGAAAAAACTCAGTATCCTCACTAATTAATGGCAATGCATTATTCATTTCAAATTTCCCAAAACTACTCATCACTTAAATTTATCAAAAATTATAGACATTAAACTTCGAAGACTAGCAATTGTCATGCCAGCTTGTAACAAAAAGCAAATAGAATGACAAAATATCAGTTTGGGCTTACGTGACTTTTTTTGAAATGTTTTTTTAAAGAAACAAAAAATTGTATGTTTGCAACCGTCATTACGATTAAAAGTTCGGCGGGGTAGCTCAGATGGTTAGAGCGTAGGATTCATAACCCTAAGGTCGGCAGTTCGATTCTGCTCCCCGCTACTTTCTCCTTCTTTAATTACGGTCGGTATTACTTTAATGACCATCTACACTAAATGGATGGCATATTCTGACGCAAGCTAAAATCAATGGACTTCTTAACAAAGTAACATGAAATTCTTACTAGATACGTTGGAGCATTTCGGGGTTCTGTCTGATACTTGTAAACAAGAACTATTGGGCAAAGTAAAATCTAAAGTTATCGAGAAGGGAAACATGCTTACTTACTCCGAAGAAACGTGCAACGAACTTTATTTAATTGAAAGAGGATGCTTAAGGGGCTTTTATTTTAAAGATTCAGCGAATATTACTAATTGGATTCATCTAGACGGAATGTTTGCTACTTCGTCGAGTTTTTTCACGCGTACAGCCAATCACGAAGCTATTGAAGCATTGGAAACCAGCTCTTTACTATTTATTAATTTCAAGGATTTAAACGAACTTCAATGTCAATTTCCAGAAATTTTACACATTAGGCTGTTGATTACTGAATTTTATTTTGCCAAACTAGAGGCTCATTTACTAATGCTAAGATTACAAACAGCAAAACAGCGTTACGAAAGTTTATTAAAAAATGAATCACAACTTATTAATCGTGTTCCTCTCTTTTACATCGCTTCTTACTTGGGAATGACTCCTGTTACCTTGAGTAGAATTCGAGGTCAATGTTGACCAAAAGATAACCTGGTTTTCTTATCATTTGTTAATTTATTACTTGCAAAGACACGATATTTTTGTGCTGTAAAATTTAATGATAAAAATTGGAATCATGTTAAGCAAGGGTAAAATACACATTAAAGTTAATGTTTGCGGCTTCTTACGTATATGCCTAAATACGATTTGCTGCTTTGGAGTATTATCGATATCTCCAGTAAATGCAAAAGATACATTCCAAACCATTAGAGGACAAATTGTCGAAAAAATTTCTCAAACACCCATCAAGGGGGCTTCACTAATTTTACAAACCGAAGAAAAAACTCAAAATTCTACCAGTAATGAACAGGGAGATTTTCGGTTTATTAAAGTTCCAACAGGACGGCATTTGTTACGTGTGGTTGCTATTGGATTTAAAGCCCAAAACATTCCAGTTATACTTATTTCAGGGAAAGAACTGATTTTAAATATTGAGCTAGAAGAATCGATATCTGAACTCAAAGAAATTATTGTAAAAAGTTCTGATAAAACACGTGCTATCAATGAAATGAGCTCTATC
>CANJWF010000097.1 GCA_947478315.1 Sphingobacteriaceae bacterium
AAAATGGGCGGCAGGAATTCTAATAGACTAAAGCGCAAATTTAAATGACAATTACAACATCCCTCCGCAAACTGATAAAACTTGCCCATTTACATAAGCACCTAAATCTGACGCCAAAAACAAAGCAACATTGGCAACATCCTCTGTTTCACCCATTCGCTTAAGCGGAATAGATTTTACCCATTCATCGGTAACCTTGCTATCCAAAGCATCTGTCATCTCTGTACGAATAAAACCTGGCGTAATCACATTGGTTCGAATATTTCTCGAACCTAACTCTTTCGCGATAGATTTTGAAAAACCGATAATGCCAGCTTTTGATGCTGCATAATTAGCCTGACCTGCATTTCCTTGAACACCAACTACCGAACTCATATTAATAAATACGCCGAAACGGTTTTTCATCATCACTTTAGATGCGGCTTTGGTAACGTTAAATACCGATTTCAGATTCACTTCTAATACTTCATCCCATTGTGATTCGGACATCCTCATCAACAAACCATCTTTGGTTATACCCGCATTGTTAACAACAATATCAACGGTTCCAAAATCTGCAACAATTTGATTAATTAACAATTCTGCCGCATCAAACTGTGAAGCATCTGAACGATAACCTTTAACTAACGTGCCAAATTTTTTCAACTCATCCTCAAGAGCCAAACCTTTTTCTACGGAAGATAAATAAGTAAAAGCTACATTCGCCCCCTGCTCTGCAAATTTTTCAGCAATTGTTTTTCCTATTCCCTTAGATGCGCCTGTAATCAAAGCAACCTTGCCTTCTAATAACTTCATGATTTATAAAATTTAAAAACAAAAAACTCAACTAGGATTTTTCTCATTTTCAGAGGTTACCAAAACTGTATATGCTTGCGAAAAGTAAGCTTTCAATCTAGTTGTCGTACAACAAAAAAGAAAATTTCTTACCCCAAATTCAATGAACGATTTCAAACGGTATAACCATGATTTATGCTGATTCATATACGACAAGATAAACATGGGTATAATCGTATACCTATCTTTTAATACACGAAAATGCTCGGATAATAATAAGAATCTAAAACTCGATGGGGTATATAAATTAATATGTCCGTATCCAAGAAAATGCGACAATCGACAATCCACGCCATATCGATAATCTCTAGGTATCTCTATTACCTGAAAACGAGACACACGCTTAATCTCTCTCAGCAAAATACGCTCAAACTCTACATGCTCCAACACATGTGATAAAATCACCAAATCAAACTCATTATCTTGAAATGGTAACCGATAACCATCAAAAACTTGTGCAGATTTTAATGATGGCAAATTTCTTTTCTGTAAAAATTGAATTCCTGTTGCCGAAATATCTACAGCATGTAACTCTGGAGCAAAATGAACGGCATCTAAGTAATATAAAATAGCGCCATCTCCACAACCAACCTCTAAAACTTTCGTAAACGTTATTCCTCGACAAACTGCTAATATGTTATTAACCTTGCATTTTGCACCCATCATACGCCAATGGATATCATGATTTTTATACTGCTCTGCATAGGCAACCTGCAAATGTTCATCGACCGACGGCAAATAATCACTCATCATGTTATGTTTCGATAGGTATTATATAAACTAAAATACGTTTTTTCTCCTGTTAGATGATTCTCGTTAGTGTTTGGTTTTAATGGTCGGGAATCACTTGAGTATTTTCATGCCTCTTTTTGTAGAGCTGCTACATAACGGTTTCATTTATCAGAAACTGCTACATGATTAGGTTGTTTTTTCGGAAATAATAAAGAAAACACCACACTAATCCCCAAGATGAATAAAATAACTACCAGTGAATGAACATTAGAAAAACCTATTCCTTCTAATTGATGATGAATTAGCATTTTTATCCCAATAAAAACGAGTAGAAAAGCTAGCCCTACTTTCAAATAATGAAATTTGTGAATCACATTTACCAATAAAAAAAACATCGAACGAAGTCCCATAATCGCAAAAATATTCGAAAAGAATACAATGTGAGGGTCTTTAGTTACCGCAAAAATTGCGGGTATAGAGTCTACTGCAAAAATTAAATCTGTAAACTCAATAATTAACAAAACAATAAAGAGGGGAGTAAGCATGGTAACCCCATTGTGTTTCAAAAAAAATTTGTTCCCACGAAAATCAGGATATACCTTGCAATATTTCGAAATAAACTTTACTACTGGATGTTTATTGGTATCAATGTGTTCATCATCATTACGCTTAATAAACATCATTGCTCCTGTATAAATCAGAAATGCTCCAAAAACATATAATATCCACGAAAACTTAGCAATTAAACTAGCTCCTATAAATATAAATAGAAACCGCATTAACACCGCTCCGATGATTCCCCAAAACAATACCCTATGATAATGCTTCTTATCCACTTTGAATGTCGTAAAAATCAAAACAATCACGAATATATTATCTACAGATAAAGCGTATTCGACCAAATAGCCCGTAATAAATTCTATCGCTAAATTATGATTATATAATTCCAAAGAAATTGCAAAATCGTTCGAAGAAACGCGTATGGGATGATGGAATTTCTCAATTAAAACGCGAAGCTCATCTATCGAATGAATATTATGCAGAAAATTCCCATTAACATACAAAATTGCGTAAAAACAGAGTGCAAAAGATACCCAAACCATTGTCATCACAGCAGCATTAAGAGCACTTACTGGCTTATCCCCTTTGTTAAAAAGTCCTAAATCTAACGCCAACATTACCAAAACAAAAAAACCAAAAAACGCAAAGAAAATTAATTCATGACTCATCGATAAACCTATTTATTCCTTTCTATAGTAAACTTTATTAATTGTTTTAATCCATCCTTAGCTTCACAATCATCAAACTGATCCAATATACCAAAAGCCTCTTTTTGCCATTCTAACATTACTTTATTTGCATAAGCAATGCCTCCGCTATCCCTCACAAACTGTACTACAGCATCTACTTTTGACTGATCATCATAGTCATTCTTAATCCAATTAATAATCTGTCTTTTTTGAGCTTGATTGGTCTGCTGAAGTGCATAAATTAAGGGAAGTGTGATTTTTTTTTCTTTAATATCTATTCCCTTAGGTTTACCTATATCGTCAGACCCGAAATCGAAAATATCGTCTTTAATCTGGAACGCAATACCAATCTTTTCTCCCAATAATCTCATATTTTCAACAACAGTCTGACTTGCCCCCGCAGAAGCCGCACCACAAGCACAACACGACGCAATTAATGAAGCTGTTTTTTGTTTAATTACTTGATAGTACAATTCTTCATCTACATCCATACGACGAGCTTTCTCCATCTGCAACAATTCTCCTACACTCATTTGACGAACAGCTTCAGAAACAATTTTCAATAGCTGAAAATCTTCATGATTAACCGACAGCAATAAGCCCTTTGCCAATAAAAAATCGCCCACCAATACAGCTATTTTGTTTTTCCAAAGTGCATTAATAGAAAAAAAACCCCGTCGCTGATAAGCATTATCTACTACATCGTCATGCACCAAACTTGCCGTATGTAACAATTCAACTAAGGCTGCCCCACGGTAAGTAGATTCGTTAATACCTCCACACAACTTTGCACTCAATAGTACAAACATGGGTCGCATTTGTTTCCCATTGCGTTTCACTATGTAGTGAGTAACACGATCTAAAAGAGGCACAGAACTCTGCATCGAAGCTTTAAACTTTTCTTCGAAGATATTAAGTTCACCCAATATAGGTTTTCTGATACTTTCTAAATTAGACATCTATGGTATCGAAATTTTGAGGCACAAACATAAAAAAGTTTTAATGGAAACCTTTAACTCCATACCATAATTGGCAAATAAAAAGGCTGCCTAACATAGACAGCCTTCGAACTTTGTATTGAGGAGTATACTAAATACTATCAAAAAAATGCCCCTACTGTGAGTAAAGAATTTGTCATAGTATTTTTAACATAAGCAACGGGTACGCTAACTGACTGACTTGTATAAGGCATTAAATCAGTATTAAAATTAATTTGCTGAATGGAAAAATCGATAAAAAACGTTTTTTCTCTATAACCGATGCCTCCGCTAAAAGTTTCTGTTCTAAAATGCTCATCGCTCTTGCCACTATAAGGGTTACCTTGAATCGCATAACCAACTCGAAGGGCAATAGCACTGACCTTAAATTCTGCTCCAAAACGATAATTTTTCACTGCTTTAAATGCCTGTTTAGCATAACTATTATCTTCAGTTAGTGTTTGCCCACCTCCAGATGTTTTTCCTGATAAATACACAGAACTATAATTTAGGTAATCTACATCTGCAGAAACGAATCCGTGACTACCAGCAAACAACGTTAAGCCAGCAGAAATTTTAGATGGAGTTCTTAGCGTATAATCAAATAAGTAAGGATTATTCAAACTCGTGGCAACTTGATTAGCCGCTGAACTACCAAATACAGTTTTCATTTGCAAACTGGCATCATCCGAAATATCGAACCAAGTAGGAGATTGAATACTTAATCCTATACGAGCATATTTAATGGGATTAAGAATAACGCCAAATTTTAAATTAACACCAGAACCTTTGGTAGTTTGTTGTTGGATTTTCAAATGGTCATACGTTGTATTGGTAGCAACAACAGTATTGCTGGCATTCAGTACACTATTCACAACACCTTGTTCTCGATACTCTTCACTGCTCTGATAGTATAATCTGACTAAACCAAGACCTGCTCCTACCATCAGCCAATTTTCATAATTTCCTCCTATGGCGATATTAAATTCTGTTTGAGAACCCGTAGACATGATATTGACCGCTTGGGTTGTTTTATTCTGTACATTGTTAAAAAAGCCACTACTCTTATAATTAATCAATGAATTATCATACGCATTTCCTTGCATGGTACCCGAAATCATCCCATTGGTATTTGCCATATCTGCATACGCATCGGCAATTGAACCTTGTACATTTTTAGCGGAATAATTAATGTCTCTCCAATAATCTGCCGTTTTAACATAATTGAGTCCAACATTCCAACTCAACCAACCACTATCTTCTTGTTGTCCTTTTACTCGTACTGAAGGAATATTAATAACAAGTCCTAGATTACTAAAATGAAATTGGTCCTTTTCTCCCGACAAAGAACTACCCAAAAAAGTTGATTGTGTAGAATAATTACTCAATACGGGAGTTATGCTTATCTCTCCACGGTTATAGAATCCTAATCCCGCAGGATTACCTCCAATAGAAGATACGTCAGCTCCCAAGGATGTAT
>CANJWF010000098.1 GCA_947478315.1 Sphingobacteriaceae bacterium
ATAAGTGCCATTAACACACTACATCCGATTAGAAAATAAATTACACTCATATCAAATGGGTTTGCTTACCTGCAAAATAAGTTGCAAGACTGGTAAAACTGATAATTGTTACTGTGCTTAGTGGCATTAGAACGGCTGCCACTAGAGGAGACATATTGCCTTGTACTGCGTAGCTTAATCCGATTACATTATAGATTAATGATATAATAAAACTGGCGTGTACAATTTGAACTGTTTTTTGCGCGAATTTTTTAAATAGGGGTATTTTGTGAAATGAGGAGGCATCGAGTATCGCATCGCTTCCTGGTGTAAAGTTGTTAATGTTTTCCGTGATTGCTATACCTAAATTACTTTGACGTAGTGCTCCCGCATCATTTAAGCCATCTCCAAGCATCATTACATGGTTGCCTCGTCCTTGCAGATGTTTAATGTATTCTAGTTTGTTTAATGGATTTTGCTCGAAATATAGAGGCGTTTTTTCTCCAAAAATTGCTTTTAGGGTAGGTTTTTCATTTGAATTGTCTCCAGATAATAGATGTATTTGATGTTGTTTTTGTAGTGAAGATACCGTCTCACTTAATTGGTCTCTGTATTGTTGGTCGAACAGGTAGGCACCTATGTATACTTTGTTGATACTTACATGTACCTCTGTACGATTGCTTGATTTAATGTGGTTATTAGGAATAACAAAATTTAACTTTCCTATTCTTATTTCTTGCGTGTTTATAATACCGCAAATACCTTGCCCTGTTATTTCGTTAAAATTAATTACGCTTTGTGTAGTAGATATGTTTAATGATCGATAGATACGTTGGCTTAAAAAATGACTTGAGTGACGTACTAATGATGCGATTAATATTTTTTGAGAGGGAGTTATTTCTCCTAAAAAAGTTAATTTTCCATTGTCAGGACAGGTTATGGTACCTGTTTTATCGAAAACAATAGTATCTATTTGTGCTAATTGTTCGACGACAGTTGTGTTTTTTAGATAGAATTTATTTTTGTCGAAAATACTTAACGCTGCCGACATGGTAAATGGGGTGCTTAATGCTAATGCGCAAGGGCAAGCAATGATGAGAACGGCCGTTAATGCTCCGAAAGCATTGTTTAAATCGTAAAACATCCAATAGCAAAAAGAACCTAATGCCACAGTCAGTAATCCGATGGTAAAGTATCGACTAATGGTTGCACTAAAAGTTTTAAATCTATCGTCAGCATTTTTTTTGAAAGTTTCATTATTCCATAATTTCGTTAAATAGCTCTGTGAAACGGGCTTAATTACTTCTAATTCTATTGATTCTCCTTTTTGTTTCCCTCCTGCGTAAATCATCTCTCCCAATATTTTTGTTACGGGAGACGATTCTCCTGTAACGAAACTAAAGTCTATTCGTCCAGTTCCATGTAATAAAATAGAATCTGCAGGAATAATTTCTTCATTTCTGATAAGGATTCTATCTCCCACTTTTAAATCGGCAAGGGGAGTAGGTTTTTCTTTACCGTCTATTAGAATATTGACAGCAATGGGGAAGTATGAACGATAATCTCTTTCAAAGGATAGATGATAGTAGGTTTTTTGTTGTACCCATTTACCTACTAATAGAAAAAATACTAACCCACATAGGGTGTCGGCAAATCCCGCACCTGTGTGAGTTACAATTTCGTAAGCGGTACGAATGAATAATACCAATATTCCTAGAGCGAGAGGGAAGTCTATATTTAAATTTTTTTGTTTTAAATTTTGGTAAGCAGATTGAAAGTAACCGTTTCCACTGTAGAGAAAAACGGGGATAGAAAATAATAGATTAAGCCATCCAAATAATTGTTTGAAATTTTGTTCAAATGACGCTATTCCCAAATATTCTGGAAAACTCCACAACATGATATTCCCAAAACAGAACCCTGCAACAGCAATTTTTTTAATTAATGTTGCATTGACATTGGATTTTTTCTTGCCTTCGTTGACTACATTATGTAGTCGAATTAGTGGTTCGTAACCCAAGCGACTCAGTAATTCTGCCACTTGGCGTAAACTGATATCTTGGTGGGAGAATGTTACGGATAATTGTTTCTTTAAAAAATCGACATTAGAGCTGATAATACCTGTTTGGATTTTATACAATTGCTCTAAGAGCCAAATACAAGAACTGCAATGAATGTTGGGGATGTAAAACGTAACGACACTTATTTTAGTATCGTTGAAGTCGAGCAGTTGCGTAACGATTTGATTGTCATCTAAGTACTCGAATTTAGAATTTTGCTCAATTTGTGTGCTACCTGGATGTAGATTAATATGATAGTAGGAACAAAGATTGTTTTGCGATAGTATTTCGTAGACACTTTTACAGCCTGTGCAACAGAATGATTTTTCTTCGAAAAATAGGCTATTGTCGCATTCTGTACCGCAATGGTAACAGCTGGTTTTAATTTGTGCCACATGGTTCGACATCGAGCTACACTTTTTTTGTGTAGCCAAAGTTGAAAAATACTCGTTTTTGAAACAATGATTTTGAACTTACAATTCTATGACAAATATCATGCTTTGGAAAGGATGGAATGGAATTATTTATGGGAGGGAACTATTCTATTTCATCATCGTCTGTGTCACTTTGTTTGGGCTTCGAAAGTTTAAATAAACAGATTTTTGATTCTTTGCCCTTAAGTAGGCGTTCTATGTTTCTTTGGTGAGTGATTAGCAATAGGATAGAAATACATATTCCATATAATACCAACGATTTGCCTGATACTTGGAATATGAAAATAATGATTAAGGGAAATGCAATACCCGCAGCAATACTGCTAAGAGAAACGTATTTACTAATAACGAGTACCGTAATGAAAATGCCTATACACAGTAATGCAGCAGGAAGATGTACGGCTAATATCATACCGAGTAGCGTTGCTACTCCTTTGCCTCCTCTGAATCCGGCAAATACGGGGAATAAGTGCCCGATTACGGCTGTTAATCCTAAAACTAATTGATAATTAATGAATTTTGCACAATGTGCATGTCCTGTTACGGATAGACCAATCATGAATGCTAAGTTAGTAGCTCCCCATCCTTTTGTTATATCCATGATGAGCACTAAAGTTCCTGCTTTTTTTCCTAGCACACGGAAGGTATTGGTAGCTCCAGCATTTCCACTTCCGTATTCTCTTACGTCAATTCCATAGCCAAGTTGACCTACCCAAACGGCAGAGGGTATGGATCC
Source organism: Sphingobacteriaceae bacterium (assembly GCA_947478315.1). Taxonomy (GTDB): domain Bacteria; phylum Bacteroidota; class Bacteroidia; order Sphingobacteriales; family Sphingobacteriaceae; genus CANJWF01. The sequence goes on from CANJWF010000098.1 coordinate 3,210, forward strand.
TAATAGGTATGCTAAAATGAGTGCTGAAATAGCGTAAATAGATATCATGTAATAAAACTAGAGATTAGTTGATTTTTATTTTCAGACTTAGGTCTAAACTTGCTACGGAGTGGGTTAGATAACCCATAGATATGTATTTTACACCTGTTTGAGCATATTCTAATACGTTATTAGGGGTAATATTACCAGATGCTTCGGTTGAAAATTTATTATCTATTATTTCTACCGCCTTGATAAGCTCAGTTGGCGTGAAATTGTCAAGTAAAATGCGATCTACCCCACCAAAGGTTAGCACTTGGTTTAATTCATCGAAATTCCGTACTTCAATCTCGATAGGTAATTTTTTTTGATTGTTTTCTAAGTATGTTTTTGTTTTTGATAATGCTTGCTCTATTCCTCCTGCTGTATCAATGTGATTGTCTTTGATTAAAATCATATCGAATAAACCAAATCGATGATTTTGACCACCTCCAATTTTTACTGCCCATTTTTCCAAAAAACGTATACCTGGGGTCGTTTTGCGCGTGTCTAATATTTGGGCTTCGGTGTGTTTTATTTGGTTGACTATGGAGCGAGTGATTGTTGCAATGCCACTCATGCGTTGTAAGGTGTTTAACACTATTCTCTCTGCGGTAAGTATTGATTGTGCGTTTCCTTTGATGGTAAAAATAGTGTCTCCAGTTTTTATTTGTTCTCCTTCAGTATATAGGGCTTCAAATTTTAGTGTAGGGTCTACATAATTGAAGATACGTTCTGCTATGGTTATACCTGCTAATATACCATCCGATTTTGCTAATAGATATGATTCTGCTTGCTGATTTTTTGAAATTGTTGCTAATGTGGTATGGTCTCCATCTCCAATGTCTTCTTTTAGTGCATTAATGATAAAAGGTTCTATGTGTGTTTCAAAGATGGTATTCATACTTTATATGTTCGGAAAATAGGTAAGAAGTGCAAGCAAAGTTAAAAAAAACACTCGTTTTTAAAATTAACGTGTGTGATAAATCCATTTTTTTACTAGAATATAATTATTCGTTAGTGTTGAGTTTCTTTAGGGCAACTCATGTATCTTCGATGTATTCATTAGTGTTTTGTCTTTAATCGTATTCATGAATGCGAAGCATTTATTCAGTTATATTTCTTTTTGTAAAGGACTTCATGAACCTTTGGTGTTATCATCGGTTAGTGAGAATCCGCTCAGGGCATTTCATAAAAAAAGCCTTCAATTTCTATGAAATTAAGGGCTTTTTTTATGAAAATTGGATTGCGATTATTCTATTACTTCGCCTTTGATATAAATCAGCTTACTGGAACTTTTAGCGTTAGATTGAATATTTATCGATTTCGTGAATGGACCTACTGCTGGAGCCTTAAAAGTAACCTCGATAAATGAAGTTTCTCCTTTTTTTATGGGATTGTTGGGGTATTTGGGTTCTGTACATCCACAACTTGCGGATGCTTTTAGAATGATGAGGGGTTCTTCTCCTATATTGGTAAATTTAAATTTATAAGTTACGTGTACGTCTTTTTTGATTTGTCCAAAGTCATGTGTCTCTTTTTCGAACTTAAACTCTGCTTTAGTATCATCGTCTCCAACTTTCGAGTTTGCTTGAAATGTAAGTGCAAATACTGTAGCGAATAGTAACCATATTTTTTTCATAGACTCTTAATTTTTAAAATTAGTGATTAAAAGGGTGAACAATAGTATAAATTTAGTCAAATCTATCTGATTCGGTATATATATTCAAAATAATTTAAGAAGATTATTTTTTCGTTTGTGTTTTGTCGTCTTGTTCATCGGTACTTTTTTCTCCGCATTTTATGATTGTCATTTCTGTTCGTCTGTTTTTTTGTCTTCCTTCTGATGAATTGTTTGATGCAATCGGTTTTTTGGAGCCATGTCCTTTATATCGTAACCTTTCTGCTGAAATTTTTTGATAGATTAGGTAGTCGTATACTTGTTTTGCTCTTTTTTTTGATAATTCGAGATTGGCATTTTCTTCGCCTGTGTTGTCTGTGTGACC
>CANJWF010000099.1 GCA_947478315.1 Sphingobacteriaceae bacterium
GTAGCGTTAGTTTTTATAACCGAACCACAGGAGTAGTCACTAATATGGTATTCGAGACGGCTAACGATGGGGCTACCTTAGGTAATATTGTACAATCGATGGGAATTTATAACAGCAAGGGATATATAGTAGTAAACAATGCAAACAAAGTAGTAGTCGTTAATGGGAGTGATTTTAAATTCGTTGCATCTATAACAGCAGTTACTCTGCCCCGTTATTTCTTAGGGATAGACAATGGCAAAGCCTATGTGAGTGAATGGGGAACAGGCGGAGTCAATGGAGCCATTAAAGTAATTAATCTTGCTAACAATACCGTTTCATCCAGTATTGGCACGGGTAAAGGAGCCGAAAAAATGGTTAAATCAGGTAACTATGTTTATGTATCTTGTAAAGGAGGTTTCGGAAAAGATAGTGTAGTGAGTGTAATTAATACAACCACCGATGCAGTAGTCAGCACTATTGCTGTTGGGGCTAGCCCCAGTGGGATAGAAATTGACGCCAATGGAAAAATATGGGTATTATGTGGTGGAGAATGGAATAGTAGTTACACAAGTTTGACTAAAACAGGTAAATTGGTACGAATAGACCCAAGTACAAACAAAATTGATAAAACTTTCGATTTTACTTCTACCTCTTCTCAACCTTCCAATTTAACTATCAATGCTGCCAAAAATAAATTATACTATAACTATCAAGGTAGAGTCTATAGTCAAGATATAACAGCCACAGCATTAAGTAATACCATACTTATTAATAAAAGTTTTTACGGTATGGGAGTTGACCCTACGAACGATTATATCTACGGTGCCGATGCAGGCAATTTTGCTAGTCCAGGTTATGTATTTCGTTACAATAATACAGGTGCTAAAATAGATAGTATGAAAGTAGGTATTGCCCCAGGAGCGTTTAGTTTTAGATAAATTAATTTGGGTGTAAACCAATATGGGTTTACACCCAAATTACTCCATTTTTTCTGATGATATGCATAAAAAAGTAACATCCGTTTATCCCAACACCCAGTTAGTCGAAAACCTTGACTATTATGTAAATTTAGGTAAAATGGTATTCACCAAACACTACCATCTCAAACGCGGATTTTGTTGTCGAAATGTTTGTAAACATTGCCCATACAAAGATGAAGTAAACATTAGTAAAGAATGCTCTATTCGATGAAATAGCTTCTTAGGAAAAAACAGCTTATATTTTAATATGAACCCGATATGCTGCCTACAAAAGAGATATGAAAATGTTTAGAAGATTCCATTTGACTATTTAAAAATAACTTGCGAAGCACGCATGAAGACAATTGAGAGACAACACACAACCACATAATTGTTTTCAGATGAAATGTCCATGAGCGATTGCTCACAAACCGATGATGAAACCGAAGGTTCATGAGTGCCTTGAGAAAACAAACACCAACAATAGGCTGCGCATAATCAGCGCTTCGAGTCATGAATGCCATAAAAAAACCAAACACTAACGAATACATCGCAGATTCATGAGCGCCATAAAAAAACCAAACACTAACGAATAATTATATTCTAATGAAATCAATTTTTAATTGGAGTGGGGGAAAAGATAGTGCTCTTGCTTTATACCATACACTAAAAGAAAAAAAATATAATGTTACCACTTTATTAACGACTGTTAACGAAGAATATGATAGGGTATCTATGCACGGAGTGAGAAAACAATTATTGTATAAACAAGCAGAAGCTATTGGTATTCCCGTAAAAGCAATTTGTCTTCCAGAAAGCCCTTCTATGTTAGTGTACGAAACTATTATGAAAAAAGAACTTCTTAAACTACAAAAAACAGGTATTACGCATAGTTTATTTGGAGATATTTTTTTAGAAGATTTAAAACATTACCGAGAAAATAAATTACAAGAAATTGGATTATCGGCACATTTTCCTCTTTGGAAAAGGAATACACGGGACTTAATTCGTGAGTTTATTGATTTGGGTTTTAGAACCATTATCGTCTGTGTAAAAGCAGATGTACTAGGTCAAGAGTTTGCAGGAAGAATCATCGATAAAGATTTTTTAACAGATTTACCCAAAAACATAGACCCTTGTGGAGAAAATGGAGAATTTCACACTTTCGTATTTGATGGTCCAATTTTTAAAAATCCAATACCTATTGAAGTAGGGAAAACAATTTACCGAGAATACATTAACAATTGCGCTAGCAATACAACCAATTGTAGCAGTAATGCAAACGTCTGTCCTTCTTCCAATAGTACCTCAAAAAACAATATGGGATTTTATTTTTGCGATTTATTAGAAAAACAAAATCCTATTTAATACCAACAGAAATAAAAATTTCATTGTCATTATTTTTTATGCCAGTTATCATATTTGTGATAATAAAAAAGGACCTCTTGCGTAGGCCAAGAAGTTAAATGACTCTTAAAACCATTTTTCAACTGTATAGCACTCGAATTTATATTACCTGCTTGTATTAACATAGGACCCCTATTCATCAAAGATGTATCTGCAAGTTCATGAGGCATTACTAACGCAATATGACCAGGTTTATGACTCTTGTGATTCTTATAGATTGCCGCTACCACACAGCCTTGATTGGCTAAATTTTGTGCAGATTCATAAACATTGTCATCAGTAATCATTCTCCAACCACTACTATCCATGTTAGTATGCAGCCAATCATATTGAGCATTAGCTAAAAGTATGTCGCTATGTTCTGGCGGACGAAGAATATATATACCCAATTTTTTACAAGCAGCAGCAACAAAAGCACTACAATGTGTTTTTATCCCTTTTGTTGCATTCGGATTATCAGATTCTCCTGTTTCCCAATTTATGTGATGACCAGCTAACCATAAATGTTCAACATCCAAATTCAAGTAAAATTGTTGTAATTGATTGCCCGAATTGTTAATCGGTACTACTTGTGCCCATAAACAAGTGGTGATAAATAGCAGCCAACATAAGCAGGTTATTTTCTTCATGTATGCAAAATTAGTTTACACTGAAACACACCCCAAGTATTAAGTTACCTAGCAATGTGAAAAATGCCACATCGAATGAACAAAATATTTTCAGTTGAAAATATAAAAAAGTTAAATTAGCACCCAAAATCTTACAGAAAATTTAATAATTAATTTCTTAAAAATTATGACTACAGCCACGCTAACACCTAGCAATGGTACAGCAAGTGCCACTTCCGATAAGTTGATTAATGATTTTATGGCAAAGGTTATTGCTAAAAATCCTGGAGAAAAAGAATTTCATCAAGCTGTTTACGAAGTAGCGGAGGTTATTGTTCCGTTTATGGAGGCGCATCCTAAATATAAAAAAGCCAAAATATTAGAGAGAATCGCTGAACCAGAGCGTGTAATTATGTTTCGTGTACCTTGGATAGACGACAATGGTGAATATCAAATTAATCGTGGTTTTCGTATTCAGATGAATAGTGCTATTGGTCCATATAAGGGAGGCATTCGTTTTCATCCAACCGTGTATTTAGGTATATTGAAATTCTTGGCATTTGAACAAGTATTTAAAAATGCTTTAACAACCTTACCAATGGGTGGCGGTAAAGGTGGTAGTGATTTTGACCCCAAAGGGAAATCAGATAACGAAATTATGCACTTTTGTCAAAGTTTCATGACTGAACTTCAACGGCACATTGGTCCAGACACAGATGTACCTGCTGGAGATATAGGTGTTGGAGGTAGAGAAGTTGCCTACATGTTCGGACAATATAAACGTATTCGTAACGAATTTAGCGGAGTTTTAACAGGAAAAGGTATTCAGTTTGGAGGTAGTTTAATTCGACCAGAAGCAACTGGCTACGGCTGTGTCTATTTTACTGCAGAGATGTTAAAAACACAAAACAAATCTCTCAAAGGAGCCAAAGTCGTTATATCAGGTAGCGGAAATGTGGCTCAATATGCTGCCGAGAAAGTAATTCAATTAGGAGGTACAGTGCTAACGTTAAGTGACTCTGATGGATACATCTATGACGAAAAAGGTATTGACGTCGAGAAATTAGCATTTGTTATGCAACTAAAAAATGAAAAAAGAGGACGTATCAAAGAATACGCGGAGCATTTTGGAGCAAAATTTGTAGCAGGTAAAACACCATGGGAAGTTAAATGCGATGTTGCTCTACCTTGTGCTACGCAAAATGAACTTCATGGTGAAGACGCTAAAGTTCTTATTAAAAATGGATGCATTGCCGTTGCAGAAGGAGCCAACATGCCTTCTACTCCAGAAGCAATTACCGCATTTTTAGAATCAAAAATATTATACGCACCCGGAAAAGCATCTAATGCTGGGGGAGTAGCAGTTTCTGGATTAGAGATGAGCCAAAACTCATTACGTTTAAGCTGGACACGAGAAGAAGTTGACCAACGCTTATTGAAAATTATGCAAGATATACATGCCACTTGCGAACAATATGGCAAAGAAAGTGATGGTAGCATCAATTACGTAAAAGGAGCCAATGTTGGAGGTTTTGTAAAAGTAGCCGACGCAATGTTAGCACAAGGACATTGTTAAAAATTTGAAATGTATCTGACAAAAACACCTTGGTGGATTAAATTTTTGTATCCTAGTTTAACATGGAACAAAAACACCAGCGGAAAGCCTGTCATATATTTAACCTTTGACGATGGTCCAATACCTGAAGTAACACCATTTGTGCTAACCGAATTGAAAAAAGTTAACGCAAAAGCTACATTCTTTTGTATTGGCGACAATGTTCGTAAATATGCAACCATATACGAACAAATTATAGCTGATGGTCATTCTGTAGGCAGTCATACTTTTAATCATTTAAATGGATGGAAAACACAGAATGACCATTATCTTGAAAATATTATTAAATCCAAGAGTTTAATTCGTAGTGATTTATTTCGTCCGCCTTATGGTAGAATTAAGTCTAGTCAAATACACCTAATCAAAAAGCATTTACCCAATCTACAAATTGTAATGTGGGACGTGCTAAGTGGCGATTTCGACCAAAAATGTACACCAAAACAATGCTATCATAATATTATTAACAATGTGCAACATGGGTCTATTGTAGTTTTTCATGATAGCTTAAAAGCCTTCAAGAGACTTGAGTATGCTTTACCTCAATCGCTCAATGCTCTCTCTAAATTAGGCTACCATTTTGAAGCGTTAAACTTTTAACAGAGTATCAAAAATTGAACTAAAAAAACAAAAATTACCTCTAGTTGCATTGCTTGTATAAC
>CANJWF010000100.1 GCA_947478315.1 Sphingobacteriaceae bacterium
ATAAAAGTAAATTACCTTTATTTCATCTGAAAATAATTATTCACTAGTCTTCTTTTTGTCTCTTAATAGTTCTGAACAATAGGGCTATTTTAACTCTTTTTGAACTTGTGGTAGATTTTGGAATCCAACCACTTTTCCCAAAAATAAAAAATTTGACCATAATAGTATTGAAGTGATTATTTATCTTTTGGTTTGATAAACCAATTGAGTTGAAAATATGTTTGGCATAAATTTATATTTGTTTAATGGGTGTTATTACTCTAATTTTGATATTGTTTTTAAGCAATAGTGTTGAATAAAAAATTATTAAAATTAGAAATAGAATTTGATTTTGTTTTGGTAGCACTTGCGTGTTCGCTGAAGGATTATCGACTTTGTTACTTACTTAATAAAAATTTACGTATTAATCTTCGTAAAATAACCGATATAGAAATCGTTAACCGTAAATTTAGTACACACTCTTTTTATTCCCATTTCGTTTCTGTTGAAGAACATTTAGAAATTAATCTTCTTTCAAATCGTGGGATTGATCATTTTTTGATTCCAGAAATGAAACAGTTAGATTATTTCATGATTATTAAGGGATTTATAGACGATGAAGATTTAACAGATTTGCTTAAAAATTTGACTCGTATTGCTGAAGTGAGTTATACTACATTGGTCGATCCTCATAAGTTAAAGTCGAAGAATAATCTTATTTTTTAATTTTTTCTATTAAGATTCTAAATCTTGAAAAAACAATTATATCATTAATGAAACACCTATGAGCAATACGCTTGCAAAGGAGCATGATAATGTTGTTCTAGGTTTTTCATCATCATTAAAAAAACAATCTGCGAAGCACGGATGAATACCGTTGATAAACAAGCACTAATGAATAAATGCTTTGCATTCATGAGTGTCTTCAAAAATAAACAGGAACGAATACATTGAAGATAATCATCGCTTCGTAGTCATGAGTACCCAAAAAACAAAACCAACGAATAATTAACAGATGAAAAAAACAAAAATAGTGGCTACTATGGGGCCTGCGTCGGCTAAACCAGCCGTTCTTTTAGCAATGATAAAAGCGGGAGTTAATGTTTGTAGACTCAATTTTTCTCATGGGAAGCATGAGGAACACCAAAAAACGATTGATTTGATTAGACAAATAAATGTTGATTATCAATTAAATATAGGAATACTGGCTGATTTACAGGGTCCAAAAATTCGTATAGGGCTGGTAAAAGATGGTGGTATTAATTTAAAAAATGGTCAAAATATTGATATCACAACTTGTGAATGTGTTGGTGATGAGAAACGCATTCACATTACTTATGAGCATTTTCCCAACGATGTTAAGCCACAAGAAATTATTTTGTTGGATGATGGCAAAATACAACTTAGAATATTAGAAACAAATGGAAAAGATACCGTTTCTTGTGAAGTGATTTATGGGGGGATATTAACTTCTAGAAAGGGAGTTAATTTGCCTAATACGAATGTTTCTATACCAAGTTTGACGGAAGAAGATTTGATAAATCTTAAATTTGCGTTAAAGAATAATATAGAATGGATTGGTCTTTCTTTTGTGAGAACTGCAAATGATATTTTGGAATTGAAACAAATTATTGCTGCTGAAAATAATGCAGCGGGTGTTATTGCCAAAATAGAAAAACCAGAGGCTGTAGAAAATATAGATGAAATTATTGCTGCTACGGACGGTATTATGGTTGCGCGTGGAGATTTGGGTGTTGAGATGCCGTTAGAGGAAGTTCCTCTGTTGCAAAAGATGATTGTTCAAAAATGTCGTGTAGCAGCTAAGCCAGTCATTATTGCAACTCAGATGTTGGAAAGTATGATTACTACAGCTAGACCGACGCGAGCTGAGGTGAATGATGTGGCAAATTCTGTTTTAGATGGTGCAGATGCTGTGATGCTTAGTGGTGAAACTTCGGTTGGAGACTTTCCGGTTATTGTCATTGAAACAATTGCTAAAATTATTCTTCACGTAGAGAAAAATAACTACTCTTTTAACAGTCATATAGAATACAAGCAAGATTCACCCAATTATTTGTCGGATGCTATTTGCAGTTCTGCTTGTTTTTTGGCTGAAAAAACAAATGCTTTTGCGATTGTTGCTTTAACGGCTTCGGGTTATACTGCTGTTCAAATTGCATCTCATCGTCCGAAATCAGCAATTTTTATATTTACTTCCAATAAGAAATTATTAAATGCTTTAAGTTTACTTTGGGGCATTAAAGGATTCTATTATGAGCCTATGAGTAATACTGATGTCACAATTACCGAAATTAATGCTTTTCTAAAAAAGAATGAATTTACCAAACTAGGGGATGTTATTATTAATACAGGTGTTATCCCTATTACGGAACATTCTAAAACCAATATGCTTAAAGTTAGTGTGGTTAAGTAGTAATTTTATTGTATCATTTTTGTAATTTTTATACATTCTGCTGCCTCTTTCACGTCGTGAACTCGAATGATATTTGCCCCTTTAATGAGAGCTACAGTATTGAGTACGGTGGTTCCATTTAAACTATGTTCAGGGTTGGTATTCAGTATTTTATAAATCATAGATTTTCTTGAAATACCGATTAAAATAGGTTGTTGGATTATATTAAATTTTTCTAATGCTGCAATGATTTGATAGTTTTGTTCTAATGTTTTTGCGAAACCGATGCCAGGGTCAATGATGATATCGTAAATGCCTATTGTTTTTAATTGTTCAATTTTGTCTAAAAAATAATTGATAATTTCTTCTACTACATGTTGGTATTGTGTGTGTTGTTGCATGGTTTGTGGCGAACCTTTCATGTGCATAGCAATATAGGTTACTTTTGTTTCGGCTATTAATGGTAACATATTTTTGTCTAAGTTACCTGCTGATATGTCGTTAATGATATTGGCTCCTTCTTGAATAGCTACTTTAGCAACTGCTGCTCTAAAAGTGTCTACTGATAATAGGGTTTCTGGGAAATGTTGTCTAATACTTTTTAGTATAGGTATGAGCCGGTTAATTTCTTCTTTCACGGCTACTGGTGTTGCTTGTGGTTTTGATGAGTAAGCACCTATATCTATTATTTCGGCTCCTTGACTAAGCATTTCACTTACTTGTTTTAATGCTTCCTTTTTTTGGAGGTACTTTCCGCCATCGAAGAATGAATCGGGGGTGATGTTGAGTATCCCCATGATTTTAGGTTCGTCAAAACAAATCAATTTTCCACCGATGTTGCACGTCCTTTTTTTGGAAAAAACTGTAACTTCGTTGTTCATAAAAATCCGATATAGTTTTGACAGAGAAAAATACTACACAAGAATACGATGCTATCATCAAAGTATGCAAAGATATTTTTTTAAAAAAGAATCATGATTATGGACCTGCATGGCGAATATTGCGTGCAAGTTCTATTACCGACCAGCTTTTCATTAAAGCGAAGCGTATTAAAACGTTGGAGGAAAAGAAGGTTGCTAAAATTTTAGAAAGTGAAATAGGAGAATATATTGCTATTGTTAATTATGCGATTATAGGCATGATTCAGTTAGAGTGGGGAGAGTCTCCAAATTTGATAATATCTTCAACATTAATTGAAGAAGTTTACGATAGATTAATAAATGAAACGAAGAATTTAATGTTTGCAAAGAATCATGATTATGGCGAGGCTTGGCGCGATATGCGTATTAGTTCTTTGACTGATCTGATTTTAATGAAAATTATGCGTGTTAAACAGATAGAGAATCATGATGGTAGCACATTGATTTCTGAGGGTATTAAATCGAATTATCAAGATATGTTAAATTATGCTGTTTTTGCTTTGATTAAATTAAATGTTAACTGATATGAAAAGGTTTTTGATTGTATTTAGTAGAATTTTTGTCGGGGTCTTGTTTATTTTTTCTGGTTTAATAAAAGCCAATGATCCGCTTGGTTTTGGATATAAGTTGCAAGAATATTACGATGTTTTTCATCTTGGTTTTTTAGGTAACGGTGTAAGTGTACAAGCAATTTTTATTTGTGCATTAGAAATTATTTTGGGATGTATGTTATTGCTGGGTATTCGTGCGAAGCAAACGGTAATAGGGTTATTGGTTATTATCGTATTTTTTACTTTGCTTACGTTTGTTTCTGCGGTTTTTAAAGTAGTTACTTCTTGCGGTTGTTTTGGTGATGCTATTCCTCTAACACCTTGGCAGTCTTTTGGTAAAGATTTGATTTTGTTAACATTGATTATCATTTTATTTATTTACCGTCTTCATATTAAGCCTTTATTCTCATCTCTGAAAGCACAAAATAGTTTGCTATTGATAGTTAGTGCATTAAGTGTTGGATTGGGATTTTTTACTTACAGTTTTTTACCCTTTATTGATTTTTTACCCTATAAAGCGGGGGTTAATATTAGTGAGGCTATGGCCATTCCTCCTGGTGCTTCTTTAGATGAGTTTGAAATTATTTATACGTTGAAAAATAAAAAATCGGGTGATAGTAAAGAAATGACAGATAAGGAATATATCAAAACAGAAATATGGAAGGATACTAGTTGGGAAATTATAGGAGAGCCCAAACAAAAATTGATCAAAAAAGGTTTTGAACCTAAGATTAAAGATTTTATTGTTAACGATGCTCAAGGGAATGATTATACAAGGGAAATATTAGATAATCCTTACTATAGCTTAGTGTTAGTTGCCTATGATTTGAATAAAACAAATGAACATGCCATACAAAAATTGAACGCTTTGGCGATGAATGTGGCAGAAGATTTTAACATAAGAACCATCTGTTTAACTTCGGCTTCAGCTAAGCTGGCGGAATCTTTTAGTAAAAAGAATAAACTTTTTTACGAAATGTTTTACATGGACGCCGTTCCATTGAAGAGTATGGTTCGTGCTAACCCAGGTATTATTTTATTGCGTAACGGTGTTATTGTTAATAAATGGCACTATCGCACGGTTCCTTCTTATGAAACTATGAGGTCTTTATATTTTGAAAAAGATTGATAGATACATCATGTTAACGGAAATCAAGATTCAACTTTCGTTATTGACTTTCATGATTTATATTCTGTGTTATATGTAATTTTTATTTAGAATAAATTTTCGTTGGTGATTTTTTGTTTGATGCTATTTTCTATTTCATCCATGATACCATCTATTTTTTTTTCTTGTGGAATAATAAAT
>CANJWF010000101.1 GCA_947478315.1 Sphingobacteriaceae bacterium
GATATGAATGGAGATGGAAATTTGGATGTTGTTGTCGGACTGTATGGTGCAATTAATCCAATTGTATTTTTCAATAATACGCCTCCAAATTCCAATACTTTCTCTTGTACGAAAACGTCTTTTCTTGGTTATAATTCGATGTACAGTGGTAAATTTTCTTCGGGCGATTTTGATCAGGATGGAGATATAGATATAGTATTAGGTGGCGATGACAAAATGTTATTAGCCTTGCGTTATAATTTAAATGTAAAGACTCAAACTAGTTTATTATGCGATAATGGTTCTGCAGTATTGTCTGTAAGCAATATCTATTCAGCAACGTATCGTTGGAGAGATAATAATCAAAAAATTATAGATGGAGAAATTTCTACTCAAGCCCTTGTAAATAATCTCAAGTCGGGATATTATTTTGTGGAGGTTACAGAAAATGGTTATACAGTAAGCGCATCGGTAAATATACAGTTAAATGGACCTATTGCTCCCTATTTTCAGGTTACGCCAACCTTACAACATTGCGGAATTGCATCTCATAATCTTTCTCAAGCTATATTGGATGCGAGTAGTTTGAGTACGAGTTATTATACCGATTGTTTAACATTAAGTTCAACAGTTAGTAATGTATTAGCGGGCACTTATTACCTTAAAGTAATAAGCAATACTACGGGATGTGCTGTTGTGAAAAAAGTTCAAGCCATTGATTTTCCTTATCCATCGTCTCAAACACTTACCGCAAATACAAGTATCTGTGGCGGTACTTCAACATTAGTTTCGGTACCTTTATCTGTTCCCTTAGCGCATACATACAGTTTTGTGGCTTCTTCTACCGATAATAAATTAGGGGGAGGTAAAGTTGCTTTTGATGGGCAAAATTCGGCTACTGTTACATGGAATGTTGTTAATGTTAATTATAATGGGTTGATATATTTGATTGACTCGCTTAATAATTCGTTGGGCTGTAAAACTGTTAGTAGCTTGTCTATAACTGTTCAAGCTACCCCACAGAAGCCGAATTTAGTGCTTGAAAAAGGAATTTTGATGGATTTGTATCAACAGCAGTCCGTAACTGTAAATAATCCAGAGGCTTTTAATTATGAATGGTATTTAAATAATCAAATCGTTAATAGTATTGATGGTCAGCCAATGAGGGGGGCTCAGATTCCACTTTTACCAGCTAGTATTGGAGATTTGACACTTAGGGTTCGTGCAAGTAATCCTGCTAATATTTGTGCTTCCAGTTTTTCTGATTTAGTAACTATTACTGTAAGAGCTATTCCATCGGCAATCATTACATTGTCAAATAATCAAAAACCTGCCTTTTGTGATGGACAGAAAGTTACTCTTTTGGCCAATAATGATCCGAGTTTGATTTATACTTGGTATTTGAATGGTGATAAGATAGTAGGTTTAACATCTCAAAAATATGAAACCAATCAAGTAGGTGTTTATCGCGTTAACATCCAAAGAGATTATAATAGCAATACTTATTCTAGTACTTCTATGCCATTCACATTGACGCTTAATGTCGGGATTACACCAACTATCAATTTATCGTATACAGACAGTGGTATAAAATCAGTTTCTCTAAATTCTGCACTCTTATTGGATAAGAATACTCAAATGGAACTACAATCTTCTTTAGCCAATAGTTACCAATGGTATGCAAATAATGCTAATATCCCAATAGTTTCGGATCGAATGTTATCTCTCGTGCCTCCTTTGGGAACGTCTTCTTATACGCTGAAGGTAACAGATATCAATGGTTGTTTGGCTCAAAATGTAATATCTATTACCGTTATTCAAGATGAAGTACAGAATGATGGTGGTTATGACAAATTATTAAAATCAAAATCTTTATATACGCTTGGAGACGATTCTTTTACTCCAGTTAAATTAGAATTTGAGGTAAAGAAAAGATTATTGAATGCTTTGTGTGAGTTAATTATTATTGATAGACTTGGTAATATTGTATATCAAAATTCCGATTACCAGAATGATTGGGATTTTAGAGATAAAAATGGAGCTTATTTATTGCAGGGGACTTATTATTATTACCTCAGGGTAAAGTCTGGATTGAGTAGCTTTCAACCGGTAAAGAGCTTTTTTGATATACTTAGATAATCTCTAGGCGTGGTTAAAATTTAGTGTAAAATTTTTTCAATTAGATTTGAGTATGAACATGGTTAAAAATAAATACTTTCTTTTTGGGTTATTTCTTTTTCTGATTTCAGATTTTGTTCAATCTCAAGTCTATGGAGGATTTGCGAATCAATATTTTCAGAATAAATATTTACTTAATCCTGCTTATGTTGGTACAGATGAAAATGGATTAGCTTTATGGATGAATTATCGGTCAAACAATACGGATATAGAAGGTAAACCTCAAACGTTTGCAATAACGGCAGACATGCCATTTAAAAATTTTGGTATTGGTACATTGTTTAGTAGTGATCAATCGGGTAATTTTAGTGCGGTGAAATTTTTGGGAAGTATGTCTTACGTTGTGAAATTTAAGCGAACCAAATTTTTGAAAATGGGACTTTCAGCTGGTTATTACAAGGAACGGTTATTGACGAATAATATAACGGATTTATCAGTTATACCGTCAAATTCTAAAATTGCTGATTATTCGAATCGTTCGGGAATGTTTGATGGAAATGCAGGCATCGTATTAGTTTATAATAATTTTGATATAGGTGTGGGATTACCTAATTTTAAGGCATTTCAAGGGTCATCGTTGGATTTTTCAATCTGTAACGGATTTTTTAGCTATAAGTTGGAAAGCCAATCGGTTAATTTAACACCAATTGCTTATTATCAATTATTTAAGCAAGGAAAGCAAGTTCTAGACTTAGGAGGTCAAGTGGAATTGTTAAATAAATTATTTTTGATGGGTATGTTCAATACTTCTGTTAGGGGTACTCTTGTTGGTTTGGGATATAATCACATAAATAATTTTAAAATTTCTTTTTATTACAGTGTTAGCACAGATGTTGCTGTAAATAATTTTGGTGGAGCATTTGAAATTGGAGTTTCTCTTTATCCAAAAGCACTGCTTGCTAAGAGATATGCCGAAGAAGAGGATAACTAATCTTTTTAAAATATAATGAGTAGTAATTCGATATAAAATCATGTTATGAACTTTTAGTGTTCATAAGATTACAAAAGAGCCTAAAATTTTACATTAAATCTATTCCGATATCCTTTCTGAAGTATTTCCCTGGGAAATGTATTCTTCCTGCATCTGTAGTCGCATTTTGTGATGCTTCAAATAAACTGTCAGAAATACACGTTAGGGCAATTACTCTACCACCTGCAGTCTTTATTTTATCGTCTTGAAATGAGGTGCTTGCATGAAATGGTATTGCGTATTTTAAATTCTCTATGCCAGTTATTTCTAATCCTGTTAGATGTTCCTGTGGATATCCTCCTGAGACTAGCATAATGGTTACAGCCGTTTGAGGTAATATTTCGATGTCTTGAGAATTTATGGTACCTTGAGTTACGGATATGAATAACGGTATGATATCTGATTTAATTCTCATTAAAACACTTTCTGTTTCGGGGTCTCCCATTCGTACATTATATTCAATGACATAAGGTTCTCCAGCTACATTCATTAATCCAATAAATATAAACCCCTTGTAGGTTATGTTTTCTTTTTTTAACCCTAAAATAGTTGGAACAATTATTTTAGTCTTCACTTTTTGCAGAAAAGTATCATCTACGAAAGGTACTGGGGAGACGGAACCCATGCCGCCAGTATTTAATCCTGTATCGCCTTCTCCAATTCTTTTATAGTCTTTGGCTTCAGGTAGTAGTAAGTAGTTGTTCCCGTCTGTAAGTACAAACATCGATAATTCAATTCCCTGAAGAAATTCTTCTATTACAACTGCTGCACCTGCTTCACCAAATTTGTTGTCGAGAAGTATAGATTTAAATTCTTCTATAGCCTCTATGTGAGTAGAGGCTATAATTACCCCTTTCCCTGATGCAAGACCATCCGCTTTGATGACGATAGGAACTTTTTGTTTATTGATATATTGGATGCCTGTTTCGATAGTTTCTTTGGTAAATGTTTGGGATTTTGCTGTGGGAATTTGATTCCTTTTCATAAACTCCTTTGCAAAATCTTTACTTCCCTCCAGCATTGCGCCATCTTTAGATGGTCCGATAACAGCTATGTGTTGTAAATTTAAATCTTTTTGAAAAAAATCATAAATCCCTTTTACGAGAGGTTCTTCTGGTCCAACTACTACCATTTTGATATCATTATCGATGACAAACTCTTTAATTTTTTCAAAATCTGTAGGAGATATATTTACGTTTTTTCCATAGCTTCTAGTTCCAGCATTGCCAGGTGCTATAAATAAACCTTTACATAAAGGGCTCTGACTAATTTTCCAAGCGAAGGCAGACTCTCTTCCTCCAGAGCCTAATAAAAGAATTTTCATGGGGCAAATATAGTATCGTTTCTATAAGAATAAAATTATAGTATTGGTTTTATTTATCATAAAGAGGTATCTTTCTTAAGATACAATTATTGGAACGGAAAGATACTTCTCTTTTTAGTTCATGTTGTAAATTGATAACCTATACCTCTTATGGTTCGTAGAAATGTTGGATTTTCAGGATTATCGCCTAATTTTTTTCGTAATCTCACTACATGCATGTCTAAAGTTCTTGTGTTAACATCTGTGTTGTAGCCCCATACGCCAATCATGATTTCTTCACGACTTACTATTTTTCCTATATTTTTTAATAGACAGTATAAAATTCGATTTTCTAAAACGGTCAATTCGATTTTTTTATCGTCGCGGATGAGCGTATGTGTATCTGGCAAGTATTCTATATTTCCATATTTGATGGAATTGTTATTTTTTGATTTTACTAAATATTTGATTTTACTAGATATTAAGGCTATTACTAAATCCATGTTAAATGGTTTTGTTAAGTATCCTGATATTTCTGCTTGATAGGCTTCGATTCGGTCTACAACTTGGTTTTTTACAGTTAACATTACAATCATATTATGGAATCCATTTTGACGTAGTGATTGGCATATTTTAATTCCATCTTTGCCAGGTAGCATCC
>CANJWF010000102.1 GCA_947478315.1 Sphingobacteriaceae bacterium
ATACGTTTTCCACGTACTTTGAGGGATACTAAATGTTAGAGAATCGGAATCTATTGCTACGGCAGTATTCATTTTATTAGCATGTTGATTTATAAATAAATCATCGTCTCCAGATAGAATGTGTAAATGGGAAGCAAATCCTTTACCTTTGAAAAAAAGCGTTTTGGTATAGGCCATATTTCGCCCTACACCCATATAAGGCATTTTTTTTATAGCAAATGATATGTAATTAACAGCTGTTTGAAAAGATTCGTATTGTATCCATTTATTCAATATGCTGTTATTGTTTTCTGTATAGGGGGAAATACCTATAATAATCTGCTTTTCTTCTGAAAAATTTCGCTGCATTAGTTGTATCCAATTTTTAGAATTTGGATAACAATCGGCATCTGTAAATAATAAATGTTCATATTTCGCAGCTTTTATTCCCATGGTTACAGCGAATTTTTTTCCATATCGGCTGTGTTCTCTCTCTACAATTTGAACTGTTTTTAGATTAGGATAGTTTTTTTGAAATGACTTTAATATACTTTCAGTTTCATCAAAAGAACGATCGTTTACCACAATTATTTCGAAGGAGGGGTAATCTTGATTTAGAAAATGAGGTAGATGATTAATCAGATTTTGAGCTTCGTTTCTTGCACAAATGATTATTGAAATAGGATGTAAAATAGGATTGTCATTTTTTGGAGGCGTATATGTGTTTATTTTTGCATGAAAGCTAAGTGAAAAATAAAATACCACGGTAGCACTAAGTATAAAAAAACAAATGAATAGGATCGTTAAGTAAATCAAAATGAAATTATTTTTAGGTGTGAATATTTATTGCCGTAAAAACCGTATCTGTGTTTCTACAAATATAAATAGATCCATCGCGTTTAGTGATTTATTGAACTTGAAAATTTGTATGCCTGTCGATTACTGTAACATTGATTTAGTATACCTGAATAAAAAGGCTATTGTGAAGTATGATAACATTAAAAAAAAATACTTTTCGATGTGTATTTATTTATAAAACAAACACTTATTAATATAATAAACGGGTAAAAAACATAGTACGGGAGAAAAATTGTTTTTACTCGATAAAAAAGGCGGTAGTAAATTAATTCTGACAATTTTTATTTGAGGTGTAATAGATTCAGCGTTTAAAAAACAAGTTATATTGTAAGTGAAAAATGGTTATTTTTGGCAAAAGAATTCATAATTGATGCAATCCTTAACTCTACTCGAAGGCGAAAAATTCCATGTTACTATTCAACGACTTTGCTATCAGCTTATCGAGAATCATCAAAATTTTTCCAATACAGTTATTATTGGTTTGCAACCTCGAGGAGTTTATCTTTCGCAACGAATTGCTGAAGAATTGAATAACATACTTGATGGTGAAAAAGTGAATAGTGGAGTGTTGGATATCACATTTTTTAGGGATGATTTTCGTAGGAGAGAAATTCCTCTTCGCCCTAACAGTACCAAAATAGATTTTCTTGTAGAACAAAAAAAGGTAATATTAGTGGACGATGTTTTATGGACAGGGCGAACAATTAGAGCGGGTATGGACGCGCTGATGGCTTTTGGTAGACCTGAAAAAATTGAGTTGTTAGTCTTAGTTGATCGTCGTTTTATGCGTCACGTTCCGATAGAACCTAATTATATTGGAATAACGGTTGATTCGATAGATTCTCAAGTGGTAAAGGTTCTTTGGAATGAGAGCGATTCATCGGATAAAGTGATTCTTTTGTCGGACAAAGATTAGTAAAAATATGACTGTAGATAATCAGCAATTGAGTGTAAGAAATTTGTTGGGAATTAAGGATATCACTAAACAGGATATAGAGCTCATTTTTGAAACTGCAGATACTTTTAAAAATGTGCTGGATAGACCGATAAAAAAAGTTCCATCATTGAGAGAAGTTACCATTGCTAATATTTTTTTTGAAAATTCTACTCGAACGCGTTTGTCGTTTGAATTGGCTGAAAAGCGATTGTCTGCCGACGTTATCAATTTTGCGGCTTCTTCATCTTCTGTTAGTAAGGGTGAAACCTTAATTGATACAGTTAAAAATATTTTAGCGATGCGGGTGGATATGGTTGTGATGAGGCATCCGCATCCAGGAGCAGCTGTTTTTTTAAGTAAACATATTGGAGCTCAGATAGTGAATGCTGGAGATGGAGCCCATGAGCATCCCACTCAAGCTTTGTTGGATGCTTATTCTATTAGGGAAAGATATAGTGATGTTAGTGGCAAGAGGGTGGTAATAGTGGGTGATATTATGCATTCAAGGGTGGCATTATCCAATATATTGTGTTTGCAAAAATTAGGAGCAGAAGTGATGGTATGTGGTCCCACTACTTTGGTGCCTAAATATATTCAATCTTTGGGGGTTCGGGTAGAGCACAACTTACGTAACGCTTTAAATTGGTGTGATGTAGCTAATATGTTGCGAATACAATTAGAACGTCAAGATATTAAGTATTTTCCATCGTTGAGAGAATACACGATGCTT
Organism: Sphingobacteriaceae bacterium; assembly: GCA_947478315.1. Classification (GTDB taxonomy): domain Bacteria; phylum Bacteroidota; class Bacteroidia; order Sphingobacteriales; family Sphingobacteriaceae; genus CANJWF01. The sequence continues at coordinate 2,505 of CANJWF010000102.1, forward strand.
TACGGGTTAAATAAACAAATTTTAGACTCTTTAAATAAGGAGATAACGATTATGCACCCTGGTCCGATTAATAGAGGTGTAGAAATTACTAGTGACGTTGCAGACGGTCATCAATCGGTTATTTTGGACCAAGTTGAAAATGGAGTTGCGATAAGAATGGCTGTTTTGTATTTGTTGGCAGGTCAACAGTAATTACATAAATTATTGTTGATATTTTCTGGAAGATTCGGCGTCGTTAATTGTTTTTTGAACGGTTGTGATGAATTGTTTTGTGGCATCTGCGATTTTAGGATTTTCACTCCATTCACTACTGAAAAAAATCTTTTTCACTTTTCTTTTATAAATCATTTCAATATAAAAATGATTACCGCTGTTATCTTCTGGTAACATTTTTTCTGGAAAGTTCCAAAAACCTAAATCTGAAGCTTTGCGGTGGATATACAATAAATCATTTTTACTAAGGTGTACTTTCTCTAAAATGATTTTATTCTGTTCGTTTAAGTAGCGATAGGTTCCTTTTTGAGAGTTATACTCGTTTTCAGTTCCCATTTTTCCGTAACGAAATGTAATGCCTTGGAATTCAGAAAATTTGTACGGAGCATTTTTAATCATACCGCCGTAATAGTAAACACAATACAAGAGAAAAGGGACTGCGATGCTCAGTCCCAAAAATATTTTTTTGCCCCTATCAGACATATTAAACTTTATATTAAAATGTTAAAATTGTTGTAGAGTTATTCTACAACATAGTTTTCTGCGGCATTTTGGTCAAATTCCTTTTCCCACTTAGCTACCACTACAGTGGCTAGGCAATTTCCAAGTACGTTTACAGAAGTTCGTGCCATGTCCATTAAGCTATCTATGCCTAATATGATAAAAATGGGCCACACAGGTAGTCCGAATGATGAAGCTGTTCCTAACAAAATAACTAAAGATGCACGGGGAACGCCTGCAACACCTTTACTTGTAAGCATTAGTGTGAATACCATAATTAATTGTTGACCTAATGATAATTCGATGCCTGCCGCTTGTGCAACAAATATTGAGGCTAATGCTAAATACAATGTGGTACCATCTAAATTAAAACTATAGCCTGTAGGCATTACAAAAGCGACAATTTTGCGAGGTACGCCAAATTTTTCCATTGATTCCATTGCAATAGGTAATGCAGCTTCAGATGTAGACGTTGCAAAGGCGATGGATACAGGCTCTATAATGGCTTGTACAAATCGCTTGATAGGAACACGCAGAAACAATGCGATGGGTAATAAGATTAGGAGTATGAAGCCTATTAATGCTAAATAAAGAGTGCCTAATAATTGAAACAAATTTACTAATACACCCAGTCCCATGTGACCTACAGTGTAGGCTATAGCTCCAGCCACTCCTATAGGTGCAAAATACATGACAATATGGGTGAATTTAAACATAGTTTCAGCTAATGACTCAGCTCCTTTTACTACAATTTTTCTTTTATCTTCTTTCACCATTAGTAAGGCGATGCCAAATATGATACTGAAAATTACAATTTGTAGTACTTCGCCGTCTGCTACAGATTTTGCAATGTTTTCGGGAAAAGTATGTAGTATAATGTCTTCTGCTGTTTGGTGTTTAACGGCAGGCATCTCATCGTGTTGTGCAGTTTCGGGCATTTTCATTCCCTTGCCTGCTCCACTAAGATTAATGGCAGCTAAACCTACGAATAAGGCGAATGTAGTTACAATTTCAAAATAAACTAATGATTTCCATCCCATCCTTCCCACTTGCTTGATGTCGGAATGACCAGCTATTCCGTAAATTAATGTACCCATTAAAAGAGGTCCAACGATAGTTTTTATTAGCCTAAGAAATATTTTACTTAGCACTTTGAGTTGAACTGCAAATGCAGGAAAATCATAACCAATTTCTATACCTACAACCATAGCCACAAATATCCAAGTGGTTAATGATTTCTTTCTCATAGCATAAAGTCCAGCACAGGCTAATGCTGCCCAGCGTATAGTTAATAATACGTTATGTGGAAGGGATAGTAGCGAGTAGCTATTTAATACGCTCAGTAAAATAACTACAGTAGCGAATATTAATGTTAAAAATCCTAATTTTTTAGTTTGCATGGGCTATGGGTAAATATTTATTGAAAAAAGTGTTTTAATTGACTGGTATTGTAATCTGCTAATTTTTGTAATGGACCACTTGCTAACATTTTTAGCATCATATTAAGTTCTGCTATAATGGTCATAGTTACTGCTGTTTCTGTAGTGTTGACGGGATTTAATATCCAATTTAATTGTAAATCAAAAGGAGGTTTTTCTGCTGGAATTGCTGTGATTGATTTATCTAATACTCTCTCGGATATTTTTAGGGATAATTTCGCCATATTTTGAATTGTAAATGTCGCGTCATCTGTGGTAGACACCCAATTGTAAATATTTTCGGGCATGAGCTTACTGTGATTATTGAAATCGGCTAAGAACTGATAGATTTCAGTAACTGGTCGCTTAATAATAGTTTTACTCTCGATAGTTGTCATGAACTAATCCGCTTTATGAAATTATTGTTGCCAAGTTTCTGGA
>CANJWF010000103.1 GCA_947478315.1 Sphingobacteriaceae bacterium
CCCAAGTCGGCAACTACATTAAAATTGTCAACTAAATTATATTTAACGCCAAAACCAACAGGCACAACCACCGCAAAAGGGTCATAAGGATTAGATATATCTTGCCCCTCTGTGGCATACCAACGTAAGTGATAAACTTGACCATTCACGTTTCTCATCGGTTCGAAAGAAATAAAACCAATACCTGTAAAAAGATAAGGCGAAAATCGATTTTGATTATCTCCCCCCGACCAATATTCAACAATATTAAGTTCTACCTGTGCCGTTAATTCGGAAAATGGTGTATAAAAACTGAGATTCCTATTCTTATATGCAGCATTTGTAGAAGTTCCATCATTGCCCCTAAGTGTACCTTGCAAAAAATTAATTTTAAACGACCAATACGCATCAGTATTAATTTTTGCTTGTAGATTAATACCTACATCGGTAAATTTAAATGGATTATTAACATTTAAATCGCCCATATAACTCATCGCTCCGCCTCCCAATCCAATATCCCAAGTTTGGGTCTGCGCATCATATGGGTATACCGTACAACGACAGAATAATAAAAAGAAAAATACGTACCGATAATTCATTTGAAAGACTAGCAATATTTGAGTTAGATATGGCTTGACAATATTAACCTGTTGCAACTGTGCCTAAAAAATTGTTCCAATTGACAATTCCATCATGTAGTTTGAATCGAATATTCTCCGAGATTTAATTTCGGATATCCAAACCCCAATTCAATTTGTTCCTAAGAGTTAAAAAGTAATTTTCGGTACTTAATCGAACAAGGTTAAGACAAAAATCTGCTTGTCTTACAGTAATTTTTTCGGTAATCTCTAACATCTCTGTTCTAGAATCACAAGAAACCAAATATTTGCTATTTCTACATTCCACTTCAAATGCAAGTTGCACATCATTAGGTAATACAACAGGACGAACATTCAAATTATGTGGAGATATTGGCGTAATAACAATATTATTAGATTTTGGATGAACAATAGGACCTCCGCAACTTAACGAATAGGCTGTAGAGCCTGTAGGTGTTGCAATAATGAGCCCATCAGACCAATAAGAGTTTAAAAATGTATCATTGATATATGCATGAACAATCATCATTGCAGAACTATCTCTTTTATGAATAATGATATCGTTTAGTGCAAAATTTCGGTTTTTAAAATGTTCGTTTTCTGTTGTAAGCGATAATAATTTACGTTGCTCAACAACGTACTCCTTGTTAATAATACTTTGAACAGCATTATCAATTTCATTCTTATGGATACTCGCTAAAAAACCTAAGCGTCCAAAATTGATTCCAATAACCGGAACTCCTGAATCTTTTACCAATACAGCCGTATCGAGTAAAGTACCATCTCCCCCTAAACTGAACAAAAAATCCGCTTTATCGGCAATATCTTCATGACTATCGAATGTATCAAAATCCAATAAATAGTCTAATTTATTTTGGATAGAAGTTTTAAAATTTCGATGTAATACAATAGAGACTTTATGCTTCCGCAAACAATCAAAAACTTGCTGCAAATCTGCAGCGGCGATTTCGCTCAAAGTTCTCCCGTATATAGCAACTCTCATACTTTAATGAAATAAAACAAATAATTGATTATTAAAAAATACTTTATGCCAGCACACATCAATAAAGTACCTAAAACACAATTACACCCGAAAACCCATTGTTAAACGATAATTACAAATTTCCAGTAAAAGAAGCAATCAAATATCCAAGTATTTCATAAATGACTCATACCTATCGGCGGAAGAGTCTATGTGACTAGAATGATCATAGACATACTTAACCGTATATCCATAACGAACAAAAGAAGCAAGTAACGCCGAAATATCTGGTTTGTTAACCTTTAACGTTACTTCTATTTTAGATGAGTCGTGAAAATATTGAAGGCAGGAACTTAATATTTTAATATTCTCAGATTCCGCAATCTGTGCTATTTGAGCCAAAGAATACATCTTAATGTTCATATCAATGCACACAACGGCGCCTTGCTCTGCTGTAGAAAATATTTCAGCAATAGCAGTCCCTAAATCAAACTGAGCAATACTACCAATAAAATCATTCTTATGGGTAACAATAGGCAACAGACTCAATTTATGCTCTAAAAATAAATTTAAAATTTCGAACAAATGCTTGTCTGAAAGAGAAAAAATATTTGGCAAAGAAAGAGATAAAGCCCCTATAGGCAGAGAAGTATCTCCATCTTGCCCTAGCATATCATCCTCATAAACCAATCCTAAGTATTGAGATTCGTTTACAACAGGTAAATGAAATACCTTGTACTCAGACATCATATCCATTGCCTTTTGAACAGTATCAGAAGTCTTTAATACAGGCAAATCATTATTAACCAACTCTGAGGCTATCATAATTTTTAAGCGAGAACTCTATTCAAAAAGTCTGTTAATATAACATTAAATTGAGCAGCATGCTCCATCATCGGAGCATGCCCACATTGTTCTATCCAATGCAATTCGGATTTGGGTATCAATGTGCGAAAATCCTCGGCAACTTCAGGAGGCGTAATCGTATCCTGCTTTCCCCAAATCAAACAAGTTGGTTGACTAATTTTCGATAATTCCTTACGCATATTATGCCTAATAGCTGATTTTGCCATCGCTAATATTCTCATAACCTTATTACGGTCATTCACCGTAGCATACACCTCATCCACTAATTCTTTAGTCGCTGTATGAGGATTATAAAAAGTATATCCCACTCGCTCTTGAACGTAATCATAACTTTCTCTCTTGGGAAAAGAACCACCAAAAGAATTTTCATATAATCCAGAACTCCCTGTTAATACCAGCCCTTTAACAAATTCAGGATGCTCTAAAGTGTAAACTAACGCCACATGCCCCCCTAAAGAATTCCCTAAAAGAATCACGTCAGAAAACTTTTTGAAAGTTAAAAATCCGTGTAAAAATTTAGCCAAAGCACTTACATTAGTACTCAATATCGGTAAATCATAAATAGGCAACAAAGGAACTACCACTTTATATGATTTAGAAAAATTTTCAATCACAGCCTGCCAATTACTAAGCGCACCAAATAACCCATGTAACAATATTAAAGGTGCCCCCTCGCCTATTTCGACGTAATTGTACCCGTTATCTTCCTTTATTGTGTATTCAATCATCTTATTCGACAAATCCTATATGTTTATTATATCTGAAATTTCAACAAACCCTAATGCCCCAAATATAATGGATATTATGTAAAACTTCGTTAGTTGTGGGATTTGATTAAATATTTTTTACCAAACAAGGGCATAACAAGTATCTTGTTTATTGCAATAATAATCGATTTGTTTTTTCTACCATACACACTTAATAAAATTATCAACACATATATAACTAGTTAATATAAAGCATCTTAAATTTAAAAATAAAAATTATTAACACTTCATTGTTAATAAATCGAACAAATAACAACTGATAAACAAATTAAGTTTTGCACGTTGTAAGTGACGTGTTAGTAAATCCACTTCTGATTGCAAAAAATGTTTCTCTACTTTTGCTCCATGACAAACGACAACGAACAATCTCGATTTACAGGAAATTTAAACGAACGTAAAAACCGTCTACAAACTAAAATAAACAGTTTAGGAAAATTACCTCCCCAAGCGTTGGATTTAGAAGAAGCTGTATTAGGAGCCCTAATGTTAGAAAAAGACGCCTTATCGGCTGTAATTGACATATTAAGCCCAGACGTTTTTTATACAGAATCTCATCAAAAAATATTCTTAGCAATTCGAACATTATTTGAAAAGTCATCGCCTGTTGATATACTAACGGTCGTAGCTCAACTAAGACAACAAGGTGATTTAGAAATCATTGGAGGCGCCTATTACATCACCGAACTTACCAATAGAGTTGCGTCAGCAGCCAATATCGAATATCATGCAAGAATAATTTCTCAAAAATATATCCAACGAGAATTAATTAAAATTTCAACAGAAATTATCAATAATGCTTACGAAGACACCAGCGATGTTTTTGAGTTATTAGACAGTGCCGAAAAAAAACTATTCGACATAGCTCAAAATAACCTCAGAAGAGAATCTCGTAAAATGGACGATATCATTCGAGAATCTATCCATCAGTTAGAGGAACTACGTAAAAAAACAGACGGACTAACAGGCGTGGCATCGGGCTTTACTGCCTTAGACAGAATCACATCTGGATGGCAACCCTCCGACTTGGTTATCATTGCAGCTCGTCCCGCTATGGGTAAAACTGCATTTGTTCTAAGTTGCGCAAGAAATGCTGCCGTACAATTCGGCAAACCTGTAGTGGTATTCTCATTAGAAATGTCGTCCGTTCAATTGGTAAACCGACTTATTTCTGGCGAAACAGAAATAGAACAAGAGAAGATTCGCAAAGGTCATTTAGAAGATTGGGAATGGGAAAAATTGCATAACAAAATTGGCACCTTGGAACAATCTCCCTTATTTATTGACGACACCCCTGCACTTAATATTTTTGAGTTTCGTGCAAAATGTAGAAGACTAAAAGCACAACACGATATACAACTCATCATTGTAGACTATCTTCAACTCATGCACGCTCAAGGAGACAATAGAAGTGGCAACAGAGAACAGGAAATAGGTAGTATATCTCGCGGATTAAAACAATTAGCAAAAGAACTTAACGTTCCTATTGTGGCACTATCGCAATTAAGTCGAAATGTAGAAAACAGACCCGGAGCATCAAAAAGACCGCAATTATCGGATTTAAGAGAGTCTGGCTCTATTGAACAAGATGCAGACATGGTATTATTCCTCTATCGTCCTGAGTATTATGGATTAACAGAAGACGAACAAGGTCGTTCAACTGCTGGGATAGGCGAAATTATCATTGCAAAACATAGAAATGGAGAGACAGGTATTGTTCCATTAAAATTTGTAGGCAAATATGTAAAATTTCAAGATTTAGAAACAGATTTTGGTAATGACAACGCGAATCCTTTTTCAGGAATAGGACCTTCTAACACTTTTGAAACTCCATTTAAAAGTATCACACTTTCTTCAAAAGCCAACGACCACATGGAAGA
>CANJWF010000104.1 GCA_947478315.1 Sphingobacteriaceae bacterium
AAAATATGATATTGCGCTCGAGAGATATGGTGAAGACGCAATTAACTCAAAAGATTAAATCTATTTTTAGCCAATAATACATGAATAAAATACACGCAGCCATAACCGCTGTAAATGGTTATGTTCCCGATTATATACTCACTAATGACGAATTATCTCGCATGGTAGATACGAATGATGAGTGGATTACAAGTCGTACGGGCATTAAAGAGAGACGAATTTTGAAGGGGGCGGGTTTAGGTGTTTCTGATATGGCAGCACAAGCTGTAAAGGGGTTGTTAGACAAGCGTGGAATAGCGGCAGATGAAATAGATTTAATTATTTTTTGTACCGTAACACCCGATATGCCCTTTCCTGCATCAGCCAATATTGTAGCCGATAAAGTAGGCGCAAAAAATGCATGGGGATATGATTTGCAAGCGGCATGCTCTGGATTTATTTTTGGTTTAAGTACTGGCTCTCAATTTATTGAAACTGGTAGATATAAAAAGGTGATTGTAGTAGGGGCAGATAAAATGTCTTCTATTGTTGATTATGAAGACAGAACCACTTGTGTAATTTTTGGAGATGGTTGTGGGGCTGTTTTGTTAGAACCCAACCGCGATGGTGTAGGCATTATTGATTTTGTTTTAAAAAGTGACGGCTCAGGGGCTTCGTTTCTACATCAAAAAGCGGGCGGGTCTGTTAATCCTGCTTCCCACGATACGGTAGATGCGAAAGAACATTTTATCTATCAAGAAGGAAAATCCGTTTTCAAATTTGCTGTAACGAATATGGCAGATGTTTCTGCCGAAGTGATGGAGAGAAATGGGCTTTCTTCTGCTGATGTTACTTGGTTAGTACCTCATCAAGCCAATAAGCGTATTATTGATGCAACTGCTTCTAGAATGGGACTTAATGAAGATAAAGTAATGGTAAATATTGAGCGATACGGTAATACTACGGCTGCTACTATTCCATTATGTTTATGGGAGTGGGAAAATCAATTAAAACAAGGAGATAATATTATTTTAGCAGCTTTTGGTGGTGGTTTTACATGGGGGGCAGTTTATTTAAAGTGGGCTTATGACCGATAATGTGCAAGTTTGCATGTTCCTCTCAATGGATGAAATAATTTAACCTTATATTTTAAGCAGCTAACACGTCAAAAATGTTGTTTTACTAGGCTTTAGTAAACCTAATTAAGTAGCTGAAAATTTTGATGTACTGTACTAAAAAATCTTACATTGTAACTTCTTGATAACTAAATTTTAATTACCAATGACTAAAGAGATGGATATTAAACAAATACAAGAATTAATCAAATTTGTTTCAAAATCAGGAGTTAATGAAGTTGCCATTGAACAAGGCGAGTTTAAGATTACGATAAAGACGAATCAAGCACCCACTTTTGTTCAAGCAACCATACCTGCAAATCCTATTCAATCATCTATTGCTGAAGTTGTGCCACCTAGTATTACTAGTTCAGCTCCTCTATCGTCTGCTTCCGTTAATGCGGTAAGCGTTGAAGACTCTTCAAAATATATTACGATAAAATCTCCTATGATAGGTACATTTTATCGTTCAAATTCTCCCGACAAACCTTCGTTTGTTAACGTAGGAGATGACATTCAATCAGGTCAAGTTTTATGTATTATTGAGGCCATGAAATTGTTTAATGAAATTGAATCTGAATTTTCAGGTAAAATAGTTAAGATTTTGGTTGAAAATGCTACTCCTGTGGAGTACGATCAACCATTATTTTTGATTGAATCGGTTTAAATAAATTACGAAATTTTCTTAATTGCTCATTTGTCATTGTTCGTTGTACATTAGATTAGTTTTATGTTTAAGAAAATCTTAATAGCAAATCGCGGTGAAATTGCACTGAGAATCATTAGAACATGCAAAGAAATGGGTATCAGTACCGTTGCTGTGTATTCTACTGCCGATAGAGATAGCCTGCATGTTAGGTTTGCTGATGAAGCTGTATGCATAGGTCCGCCTGCCAGCAAAGATTCTTACCTCAATATTCCTAGTATTATGGCAGCTGCAGAGGTTACTAATGCAGATGCTATTCATCCGGGTTATGGTTTTTTGTCTGAAAATGCTAAATTTTCTGCCATTTGCAGAGATTCTTCCATTAAATTTATTGGAGCTACGCCCGAGCAAATTAATGATATGGGCGATAAGGCTTCGGCAAAGGAAACCATGAAAAAGGCAGGTGTGCCTACGATTCCTGGTTCAGATGGATTGTTAGGTGATATTGAAGAAGGTAAGGTTATTGCTAAACAAATAGGGTATCCTGTTATTTTAAAAGCTACTGCTGGTGGTGGTGGTAGAGGGATGAGAATTGTGTGGAAGGATGACGAGTTTGAGAAGGCATGGGATTCTGCCCGTCAAGAGGCTGGTGCTGCTTTTGGTAACGATGGTATTTATTTAGAAAAATATATTGAAGATCCGAGACATATTGAAATACAAATTGTTGGCGATCAGTATGGAAAAGTTTGTCATTTGTCTGAACGAGATTGTTCTATACAGCGAAGGCATCAAAAGTTGGTAGAGGAGTCTCCTTCTCCTTTTATGACAGATGATTTGCGAAAGAAGATGGGAGAGGCTGCTATATTGGGTGCTTCTGCGGTCAATTACGAGGGTGCTGGTACGATAGAGTTTTTGGTAGATAAGCATCGTAATTTCTATTTCATGGAAATGAATACGCGCATTCAAGTAGAACATCCTGTAACGGAAGAGGTTATTAACTTCGATTTAATTAAAGAACAAATTAAAGTTGCGGCGGGTATTCCCATTTCGGGTCGTTCTTACCATCCAACGATGCACGCCATAGAGTGTCGTATTAATGCGGAAGATCCTTTTAATGGTTTTCGACCTTCACCAGGTAAAATTACCAATTTCCATTCACCTGGGGGGCATGGGGTGCGTGTTGATACGCATGTATATGCAGGCTATTTAATTCCGCCTAATTACGATTCGATGATTGCAAAGCTGATTACGGTAGCACAAACGCGAGAAGAAGCTATTTGCACGATGGAACGTGCCTTGAGTGAGTTTGTGATAGAGGGAGTAAAAACAACGATTCCATTTCAATTGCGTTTGATGAAAGACTCTAACTTTAGGGCGGGCAATTTTACCACTAAGTTTATGGAAAGTTTCGATTTGACGGAATAATGCCAATGTTGAAAATCTCACCTCACTTATTTTAATTTTATAACGAAAAAATCCGCTTCAAATAAAAGCGGATTTTTTCGTTATAAATAGGTCCAAATTTCTAATACAACATTTTAGGTTCAAGATATAATTTATCTATATGTTATGGTTGATTATCGATTCGTTTAAGAGTTTACTTAATGTAAGCGCAGTGTTGTTGAAATATCGTTTATTGCCAATGCCTACTATCCATTGAATACCTTTTATGGCATTGGTGGTGAAGGCTTCGTCGGCCTGTTGCAAAAAATCGCTACTGAGGGTGCCTTCTTCAAAGGGAATGTTGTTTTGTTGGAGTAAGGATAGTACCACCGCCCGCATTACGCCGGCAATACATCCGTTTTGTAGGGAAGGGGTGTATATTTTTCCGTCTTTGATTAAAAATAGGTTGCTGGTGCTCGTTTCGCAGATATTGCCTTTTTCGTTGAATAGAATGGTGTCGTCTATATTCATTTTGGCTTTGAACAAGCCCGCCATTACATACACTAGGCTATTACTGGTTTTTAAATTGGATAATATGCCCGATGGTTTATACATATCGGCATAGATAGTGGTAATTAATCCTCGTTGGTTGATGGGGAAATTGGTTTCTGGATATTTTTCTGCTTCTATGAGATAGTTAGTTTCTGAACATTCGGGGGTATAATATCCGCCGTCTTTTCTGTAAATGCTCAATCGCACTCTGGCACTTTGGCTTATTTTATTGATGCGGCATAATTTTTCTACTTTTTCTTGCAGGGTGTTGGATGTGAGTAATTGAGGATGTGTCATTTTTAGCACTTGCATACTTTTTTGGAGTCGTTGCACATGCAAATTTGAAAATAGTAATGTGCCATTGACCACCCTCATGGTTTCAAATAATCCGTCTCCATATCGAAAATTTCGATTTTTTGCAGTGAATATGGGGGTGTCTTCAGCAATGATTTGGTCGTTATAATCGACGAAAATTTGAGACATAAAAAAGATAGGTTACTTTATGGGTGGCTTGTTTTAAAGGATGCTTCCGTATAAATCGAAATGTTCGGCATCATTAATTTTTACATTATAAAAGTCGCCGATGCGTAAGTAATGGTTAGGTACTTTAATTAACACTTCGTTATCTACTTCGGGGGAGTCGTATGCTGTTCTGCCTACAAAGTGTTCGGTTTCTTTTCTGTCGATGAGCACTTTAAAAGTTTTTCCTATTTTTTGCTGATTGAGTGCTAAAGAAATATCTTGTTGTATTTCCATAATTTGGTTTGCTCGTTCTTGCTTTGTTTCGTCATCGACATTGTCGGGCAATGTAAAAGCGTGTGTGTTTTCTTCATGTGAGTAGGTAAAGCATCCCAAACGGTCGAATTTTGTTTCTTGCACCCACTGTAACATTTCTTCAAAATCTTGTTCGGTTTCGTTGGGGTAACCTGTAATGAGTGTAGTTCTGAGGGCAATGTCTGGAATTTTGTTTCGGATATCGTTAATTAACTCAATGGTTTTTTGCTTGGTGATTCCTCTGCGCATAGATTTGAGTAGGTTGTCGCTAATGTGTTGCAAGGGCATATCTAAGTAATTGCAAATATTTTCACGTTCTGCCATCACGTCTAATACATCCATCGGAAAACCTGCGGGGTAGGCGTATTGTAGGCGTATCCATTCAATACCTTCTACATCAGATAAATGTCGTAGTAGTTCAGATAAATTACGTTTTCCATAGAGGTCGAATCCATAATAGGTTAGGTCTTGAGCAATTAAAATCAATTCTTTAGTACCATTTTTGGCTAAATGGCGAGCTTCGGTAACTAATTCTTCGATAGATTTTGAGAGGTGCCCGCCTCGCATGATAGGGATAGCACAAAAGGAACAAGGACG
>CANJWF010000105.1 GCA_947478315.1 Sphingobacteriaceae bacterium
AATTATCTCCATTTTGCAGATGACATCCATATTTTCCGCAGGTTTAGTCGGAGCTTTAGCCTACACCTTTTCGGATACCTTTTGGTTTTCTGCCGTAGAAGCTGAAGTATATGCTATGTCATCTTTAGTAACAGCCGCTGTTTTTTGGGCGATATTCAAATGGGAAGCTCAAGCGGATCAACCCCATGCCGACCGGTGGTTGATTCTTATCGCTTATTTAATTGGCTTGTCTATAGGTATTCATTTGTTGAGTTTATTGATTATTCCTATAGTTGCTTGTGTTTACTATTTCCGACGAACACAGAAACCGACTAACAAAGGATTAATTTGGGCATTTATCATAGGAGTTCTTATACTAGCACTTATTCAGTATGGAATTATTCAAAAAATGATAGCCATAGCTGCTGCATTCGATTATTTCTTTGTTAATACCGTTGGGTGGGGATTTGGTTCAGGAGCAATTATTTTTGTTATAATCGTCGTATTTGCTTTATGTGTTGGAATTCGATACTCTCATCAAAAAAATAAACCAGTTTTGAATCTAGCATTACTATCGCTTGTATTCATCATTTTTGGATACTCCTCTTTTACTATGATAGTAGTTCGAGCACAAGCCGGACCTAATCTCAACAATACTGAGCCTACCGATGCCTATTCTTTATTAAGTTACCTCAACCGAGAACAATATGGTAGTGCCCCACTTATATACGGACCTTATTTTGATGCTCAACTTACCGATCAACAATCCGATGGAAAAACCTATCGGAGAGGAAAAGAAAAATATGAAGAAGCGGGAAATAAAATCAAAAACATTTACGATCATAATACCCTATTCCCCCGTATGCATAGTACCGATCCCTCTGATGTGCAATTTTATCGTCAGTGGATGCGTATTGGAGAAGGAGAAAAACCTAAATTTTCAGATAATCTTGGATTTTTCTTCTCTTGGCAAGTAGGAGAAATGTATATGCGCTATTTTCTATGGAATTTTGCAGGGCGACAAAACGACATCCAGGGAGGGGGAGGAGATTACGCTTCAGGCAATTGGACGACAGGAATCAAAGTTGTAGATAAGATGCGTTTAGGCCATCAAGATAAGTTACCCAAAAGTATTTCCGAAAATAAAGCCAATAATCAACTTTATTGTTTACCCCTCATATTGGGCCTCCTTGGTGCATTTTGGCACTTTAAGCGCAATCAAAAAGATGCAGGAACAGTCGGATTGTTGTTTTTCTTCACAGGCTTAGCTATTGTTTTGTATCTAAACCAAGATCCTAATCAGCCTCGCGAACGTGATTATGCCTATGTAGGTTCTTTTTATGCGTTTGCCATTTGGATAGGATTAGGTGTTTTAGCACTTATCGAAATACTTTCTAAAAAACTGACACCTAAAAATGCCACAATTACGGCCTTTGTTTTATCATTTGTAGGAGTTCCAGTACTAATGGCGAGAGAAGAATGGGACGATCATGATCGTTCAAACAAATATATGACAAGAGATATGGCCGCCAACTATCTCAACTCTTGTGCAACCAATGCCATTCTGTTCACATACGGAGATAACGATACCTATCCATTATGGTATGTGCAAGAAGTTCAAAATATAAGACCAGATGTTCGGATTGTAAATCTAAGTTTGCTAGGAACAGATTGGTACATCCGTCAAATGAAAAATAAGATGAATCAATCAGCTCCTTTGCCAATCACCATGTCCAACGAAAAATTTGTTCAAGGAAATCGAGACGTTATATTTTACCAAGATCTTAATATAGAGGGGTATGCCGATTTGAAAAATATTTTCGATTTTATTACCTCAGACGACAATCGAGACAAAACAGATTACGGCAATGGGGAAATGGGGAATTTTTTACCTACCAAAAAAATTAAAATCGTAGTTAATCCAGCACAAATAATAAAACAAGGCATATTGCCAACTAATTACAAAAATCAAATAATCAAAGAAATCAATTGGACATACCCTAGAAATGTTGTTACTAAAGCAGAATTAGCTATGTTCGATATACTCGCTCATAACAATTGGCAGCGTCCTATTTATTTTGCCAATACCGTTCCCAATGAACAATACATCGGATTAGATAAGTATTTATATAATGAGGGTTTTGCACGTAGGTTGTTGCCTATACAAAAGCAATTATTAGATTCAACCGGAATGACTGATGCTGCCAATACAGAGATAATGTATCAGAATATGATGCACAAGTTTAAATGGGGAAATCTTAAAAATTGTCATTACATCGACCCCGAATCTATTAGAATGATTAACGCCTTAGAAAACTCGTTTTTAAGCCTGGCGCAAAACCTCTATTTAGATGGCCAAAATAGCAAAGCCTTGGCCGTCATTCAAAAACTTAGAGAAGTATTACCTCCACAGTTCCATTCTATATTTTCAGCTTATTTTAGGGTAAGGCTGGCTGAAATATGTTATCAAATCGTTCAGACCAATTTGGCAAACACGTTAATGCAAGAAACATTAGCCTACCTAAATGACGAATTAGGTTATTATGCCACGGCCGTACCTATTAATAGAAATCAACATGTAAGTGATTTAAGAAGTGGTATGTACTTATTGCAAAATATGACAGAATTAGCCAAACAATACAAACAATTCACCCTAAGCCAGCAGGCAGAAAAGCAATTTTATTCAATAGGAAAATTATTGCCACAAGACACTCAAAATTGATAGCAAAAAGATGTTAGAAGCAAAGTAATAATTCACATCAAAGTAGTTCGTTGCTTTTAATCTCTAAAACATGATTATTAAAATATATCCCGAAAATCCCAATCAAAAGCACATCGCTCAAGTAGTGGATGTGCTTAAAAGCGGTGGAGTTATTATTTACCCTACCGACACCATTTACGGAATCGGTTGCGATATTACTAATCATCGTTCCATTGAACGTATTTGTGAAATCAGAGGAATAAAATCCAATAAAGTTAATCTTTCCTTTATCTGTTACGATTTAAGTCATATCTCAGACTATATAAAGCCTATCGATAATGTTACCTTCAGGCTACTGAAAAAAACATTGCCAGGACCATTTACTTTTATATTTAATGCTAACAATCAAGTCCCTAAATTATTAAGTATCAATAAAAAAACAGTAGGAATCCGTGTACCAGATAACAATATTGCGCGTTACATTGTTCAAGCATTAGGTAATCCAATACTATCTGCATCCATTAGAGATGAGGATGAACTCATAGAATATTCAACAGACCCCGAATTAATACATGAGAAATACAAAAATGTAGTAGATATAGTTATCGATGGAGGATATGGAGACAATCACCCTTCAACTGTTATAGATTGTACCACAGGAGCATTTGAAATTATAAGACAAGGAAAAGGAGATTTAAACCATCTTTTATAAATACGAGAATACATACAGATATTAATTTTATCCATAAATATCAACCAGAGATGATTAGCAACGATCTTTACGAAGCCCCTGATTATTATCTGTTAGATGAATTATTAACAGAAGAGCATAAGCTGATTCGAAGTACAGTTAGAGCCTGGGTAAAAAAGGAATTAACTCCTATCATAGAAGATTACGCCCAAAAAGCATTTTTTCCAAAACAATTGTTGAAAGGATTAGGTGCAATAGCAGCATTTGGTCCAACTATCCCCATACAATATGGAGGTGCAGGATTAGATTATATTGCGTATGGACTTGTTATGCAAGAAATTGAGAGGGGTGATTCTGGGATTCGTTCTACAGCATCCGTGCAAGGGTCATTAGTAATGTATCCGATTTATACCTATGGAACAGAAGAACAAAAACAAAAATATCTCCCCAAATTGGCAGATGGAACTTATTTAGGTTGCTTTGGACTAACAGAACCTAATCATGGTTCAGACCCATCAGCTATGATAACTCGTATTCAAGACAAAGGAGATTATTATTTACTCAACGGAGCGAAAATGTGGATATCTAATGCCCCATGTGCAGATATTGCTGTTGTTTGGGCAAAAGATGAAACTAACTCTATTAGAGGTCTTATTGTAGAAAGAGGGATGGAGGGATTTACAACTCCTGAAATTCACAATAAATGGTCATTGAGAGCATCTATTACAGGAGAACTTGTTTTTGATAATGTAAGAATTCCTAAAACACACATTTTTCCAGATATTAAAAGTATAAAAGGACCTTTAAGTTGCTTGAATCAAGCGCGCTACGGAATAGCATGGGGTGCCATAGGAGCAGCTATGGATTGTTATGATACTGCATTAAAATATGCTAAACAGAGAGAACAATTTGGTAAACCAATTGCAGCATTTCAACTTCAGCAAAAAAAATTAGCTGAAATGATTACTGAAATCACCAAAGCGCAGTTATTAGTGTGGCGTTTAGGAACGTTGAAAAATGATAATAAGGCAACACCTGCACAAATTTCGATGGCAAAACGTAACAGCGTAGAGATGGCTCTTCACGTAGCTAGAGAAGCACGTCAAATTTTGGGAGCTATGGGTATAACAGGGGAATACCCTATTATGCGTCATATGATGAATTTAGAATCTGTCGTAACTTATGAAGGAACCCATGACATTCATTTACTAATTACAGGAATGGATATCACAGGAGAAAATGCATTTAAATAATAGTTAAATCTTTTTATGATTTGATTTGTAATCGCCTATCGAAAATACAAAAAACTGTTTAATTTTTTTTCGTGATGCAATATCACGGTCTTTTCAATCATCGATATTTTCGTTTTGTGGGAATTGCTTAAGCACTCACTTTCAAAGAAAAGTAGAAACATGAGTGTTGAGAAACTAAATCTTTTTGATTTCGTACGAAAACTTTTAATCAAAATTTTAACAGTGTCTAATTAAATAAATTTTATTAAATATTAATAGTCAGTTAATTATAAATTAAGTAAAAAATCAGATAAAAGATATTCAGAAGGTATTACAATCAACTTTTAAGGGTACTTAAAAAAATATTTTCCCACTCGTTTGCTAATTAATAAAAGTTGTCTATCTTTGCCATCCCTTTATGTGGATAAGCGTATCTTGAA
>CANJWF010000106.1 GCA_947478315.1 Sphingobacteriaceae bacterium
ATCATATTTATCTGAATATCAGATAAATATACAATAATTTCTCTTCAAAAACAAGATAATTTATTGACAATCAAATGATTAAATAATGTTCGTTTTTAAATTTATTTTAATGCGTTTGCCCTGTAAAGATTTAGAAAAATTAGATGCTGAATTTTTAATTCACATAAAAGGGTTTGATGAGACCTATTCACAAACCACGAATACCATTTATTCATACCAATACCATGAAATACGGTGGGGACGAAAATTCACTTTAAACTATGTGTTAGATAAAGAGGGCTCTGTCGAATACGACATAAATAGAATAGGGGAAACGGAAGCAGTTCAATTACCAACTAATTGATAGTGCAGATAACTTAGATATATTAATTTAGCTAGGTAATTCCTTATTAGGTAATATCCCTGTTGTATTCTAATGTGTTAAATAATTGCATTAAATTTCTTTTAATAAAACGTTCATCTTACTCATTGTTACGTGAGCTTACAACATAAAACGCTAACGAAGACTTTATTCTCTATGAAAAATACGTGATATTTGCGTTTCGAAATTATGATGAATCATCTCTCCGCTATTATCTTTCATAACATTGCCGCTTGGTGGATTGCACCGAGTGTAGTTATTGGTTTTTTGTATGCTTGGCTGTTATATAGCCCAAATCGTACGCTATCATCAACACAGCGGATTTTATTTGTCATTCGTTTGGTAACCGTATCCTTCATCGCTTTTTTGCTATCTGCACCTTTGCTAAGTTCTTCTAAACGAATAAAGGAAAAACCGCTTATTGTGTTTGCACTTGATCAGTCGGCATCTATGATGATAGGGAAAGCCCAACTAGCTACTGCACAATTACCCAAAAATATTGAAAGTTTAAAAAACGCATTGGGTACTGATTACAATTTTCAGACGTTGAGTTTTGGCAGTGAAATACACTATAGTTTAACTTACACCTATAAAAATTTGTCTACCGATTTTTCACAACTATTCAATGAGCTCAACAACCGGTATATGAATCGTAATTTGGGGGCATTGATATTAATTTCAGATGGCATTTACAATAAGGGTGAAAATCCTGTTTATCAATCCCCTATTAAGGCGCCTATTTACGCTGTGGCAATGGGCGATAGTCGTCCTAAAAGAGACCTTTGTATAGCAACTGTTAATTATAATAAGATAGCTTATTTGGGCAATGATTTTCAAATAGAAATTGCTGTAGAAGGACGCCAATGCATGGGCACGCATACGTTGCTTACTGTTACAGAACAAGGGAAAACTGTTTTTAGTAAATTGTTAGCTATCAATTCTACTGATTTTAGGGTCATTGTTCCCGTTACCTTAACCGCAGATAAAGAGGGTCTTAAATCATATAAAATTGCTTTATCGCCTATAGAAAAAGAAATATCTCTGCAAAACAATGCGCAAACTCTCTTTATAGAGGTATTAAACGGTAAAGAAAAAATATTACTGTTAGCAGATGCACCACATCCCGACTTGGCGGCTATTAAGCAGGCTATAGAATCTAATGCAAATTATGAAGTTAAAATCGTTTTAGCAGATAATTTCGACCAACAAACACTGGCAAAATACAACTTAATTATTTTACATCAGTTGCCCAATACGCAGGCCTTATTAAATAAACTTGATAAATCTCGAATTCCCATCTGGTATATCATTGGAAATAAAACCGATTTCAATTTATTTAATCAATCACAAAGTTTAATTACCGTTTCATCTAATGGTGCAGTACAAGAAGTTTTACCTAGGCTTAACAATGATTTTTTTGCTTTCACATTAACCGATGCTACACGAAATAGATTGCAAAAATTAGGACCTTTGCTCGTTCCATTCGGTAATTATTCGGTTAATGGACAAATCGTATCCATATTTAATCAGAAAATAAAAAATATCGAAACAAATACCCCGTTATTATTTTTTGGGGTCGATAAACAGACTAAAATAGGTGTTTTACTTGGAGAAGGTATATGGCATTGGCGATTGGAAGACTTTCAAGACAATGGTACACACCAAGCTGTGGATGAATGGTTATCGAAAACGGTAAAGTATCTGTCTAGCAAAGAAGATAAACGAAAATTTAGAGTCTATCCCGTACAAAACACCTTTGATGAAAATGAAGATGTGGTTATCAATGCAGAATTATATAACGATGCCTATGAATTGGTAAATACTCCCGACGTTAGTTTAAACATTAAAAATCACTTGGGAAAAACCTATACTTTTTTATTTTCACGTACGAGCAATGCTTATGTACTCAATGCGGGTATTTTGCCACCAGATAGCTATAGTTTTGTTGCAACTACCAAGTTGGGAACAGATAAAAACCATGTAGCCAAAGGCAAATTTGTGATTGCTCAGCAGAATATAGAATATAAGCAAACCACAGCCAACCATCAATTACTATATACCTTGGCAAAACAAACAGGCGGAGGCTTATTAAAACCAACTGAATTCAATGCTATTGCCGATAGTATTCGCAAAAATGATAATATCAAAACCATTTCATACGACCATAAACGATATAGCGAAATTTTAGACCAACCCTGGTTACTCGTTCTTATCGTTACTTTACTGGCGGTAGAATGGTTTGTTAGGAAGCGAAACGGCGAGGCGTAGTGAACTTTGGATACCACAATGTAGAGAGCACATTACGGAACTAATAAATACAGTTACTTTCATTCCCTAACAAATACTATTCATGAATAAAATTTTATTGCTAGTATATACTGCAATTTTTTGTCAATCATTAGCAAGTGCCGCACAATTAGCAGTTGCTACTAACCAGTCAGTAGAGGAAACGACAAATATTGCCTATCAATTATCATTCCCCAATTTCAATCATCACGAGCTGGAAGTTATTTTATGGATTACCAATCTAAAACCGGGTCCGTTACAATTGCGGATGAGTCGCGCTTCCGCAGGTCGGTATGGCACACATGAGTTTGCTAAAAACATGTATAATCTGCAAGCCTTTGATGTGGTGCGCAATACCGTCACTTTAACGAAAAAACAAGCAGGTTATTTAATCGACAATTTTCAAACAAGTAAAAAACTTACTACTAAGCAAATAGAGGCAGATGTTTACGAAATTGCCCAACATGGAGATAAAGTAAAAATACAATATACGCTCTATGGTCATACAATAGATGGTACCTATTTAGGCATTGACGAAACGCATGCACATATCAATATGCCAGCTACTATACTTTGGGCAATAGGGTTAGAAAAAGAACCCATACAAATTCGTTTTGAATTACCTATCAATGTCGATTGGGAAATTGCCACACAATTAAAACCCATCAGCGATAGTACGATGGTTTCTTATTGGGCTCCCAATTTGACATATCTTATGGATAGTCCAGTAGAACTATCGCAGCACAAAAGTATATCTATTGCTTGGGGTAAACGTAAATCAACACAAACGCTTACGTTAGTTTCTCATTCTAATGATGATGACACCACATTGATTAATTATTTTAACCAAATAAAGCAAATTGTTGCTGAACAGGAAGTCATATTTGGAGAGTTACCTAAGTTTGATTACGGGACTTATACTTTTATTCAAGACATTGGTTCGGATACTCAAATAGATGGGATGTCGCATCGAAATTCCGCAGTGATTACCTCTAATATCGATGGTTTATCGCATCAAAATAATAAGTCGCTACTTGAAATCGTTGCTCATGAATTTTTTCATATATGGAATGGAGCACGTATCAAACCAAAATCACTGGAACCATTTCATCTAGAAAAGACTAGTTTATGTTCTGAATTATGGTTTTCAGAAGGTTTCACACAGTATTATGGAGATTTAACCCTAGCACGTGTTGGTATTTTTTCACAGGAAGATTATCTTAAGAAAATGAGCACGATGTTATCGGAGGTTTTAGGTTCTCCAGGAGCAAAAATTTATTCCCCCGAACAGATGAGCCGATACGCAGCATTTGCAGATACAGGAGTAGGTGGTTCTACGAATACGAATCAAGTTAATATTTACACTTCTTACCATTATTACGGAGCCATTATAGCATTGGCACTTGATTTGCGCTTACGTACCGAATTTAAGTTAGATTTAGATGGTTATCTCAAACATCTTTGGAAAAGGTATGGAAAAACAAAAAACGCCTACACTTCTGACGATTTGCAATTAACATTAGCTGCTTACACGCATAATGCCAAATTTGCACACGAGTTTTTCAAAAACTATATTTGGGGAACTCAAAAAAACGATTACGATAAATTGCTGTCGCGTGTTGGCTTAAAACTTACAAAGGCAAATACCGACAAAGCATGGTTGGGAACGTTGAAATTTAATTTTACCAAAACGCAAACTACTGTTGTAAGTAATGCCTTATTCGGGCAGCCTATTTATAAAACGGGTATTGACATAGGTGATACCATTTTGAGTATCGACGGTATCGAAATTAAAGACGCTGCTGTTTATGAAGATATATTGGCTCAACGGAAACCCGGCGATGAATTATCTATTATGTATAATCATCGCGGACAAAAAAAAATGGCTAATCTTTTTTTAGACGAAGACCCAACATTGAAAATAGTATCTTTTGAAGAATTGAAATTGCCGATTACAGAAAAAATGAAAACGTTTAGGACCGAATGGTTGGCAAGTAAGGTGGTAGCAAAAAACCAACAATAATACTATCAAATACTCAATATGAGTATGGCACATTTTATCGACTACTTACTCGGTCCTCAAAAAGTACGTAACAATCTATATGATAGGTTATTAAATTGAAAATTTGGCAAAAAATCTGCAAGATTTTAGATAAAATGCCCATGAGCAGGTGCTCACCAACCGAGATGAATACCTTTGGGCATTCCATTAGACCAGTAAAAAAATAACTTTTAATTCTAATGAAACACGTAGAAATCTTGTAGAAAAACATATTCCGACAAATAATGGCGAAATGCAACAGCACCAGTCATTAATAACCGTCACCTGTCGCCTTATATTTGTCGGTAAGCAAAAAATTGCTAACACATTGACTTTCA
>CANJWF010000107.1 GCA_947478315.1 Sphingobacteriaceae bacterium
ATTCCTGCTATTAATTTTGTAAACAGTTTCTACCGTGAACCAAAGATGATTGAAACTTTTGCCAATAATGGAAAAGCATTCAACATCGATTCTTACGACCATATTTTATTTAGCTATCACGGTTTGCCTGAGAGACAACTGTGCAAGGCGGATGATAGCCAACAACATTGCTTAAAAAAAGAAAATTGTTGTGAGCATCTCGTGCCTAACAATCAGTTTTGTTATGGAGCACAATGCTTTGCAACCTCTCAAGCCATTGCTCAAGAGTTAGGTATCGAAAAAGAAAAATACAGCATTTGCTTTCAAAGCCGACTCGGTAGAGCAGCGTGGCTGAAACCTTATACCAGCAAGGTTATCGAACAACTCGCCCAACAAGGAAAAAAAAGAGTATTGGTCTTTTGCCCTGCTTTTGTTGCCGATTGCTTAGAAACTATTTTTGAAATTGGAGAAGAATATGCTGAAGAATTTAAAGCGAAGGGAGGAGAAACCCTCACACTGGTACCTAGTTTGAACGACCATTCTCTGTGGATAGAGGCATTAAGAGATATCATAATTCATAATTCATAATTCATAATTCATAATTCATAATTCATAATTCATAAATATGGATGTTTTAGACACTCCCGAAAATTTTTTAGGTATAGAGAATAAAAATTTATACGATTACCAAACTTCGAAGGTGGTTATTCAATCGGCACCCTACGAATATACATCGTCGTATTTGATGGGGTCCTCGAAAGGTCCTGAAGCTATTATTAAAGCCTCTCAATATGTAGAACTGTATGACGAAGAGCTAGCAGAGGAAACTTATCTGAAATTAGGCATAGCTACACTCCCCCCTATTGATTTTTCAGACAAAATAAACGAAAATGCTATTGATACCATTGAAAGAGCAACTGAACGTTTATTGAACGATGGAAAATTCGTGGTGTCTTTAGGAGCTGAACATACGGTCACGTACGGATTTGTAAAGGCTTTTTCTAAAAAATATGCTAATTTATCTGTATTGCAAATTGATGCACATTCAGATTTACGTTATGCTTATCATGATAATATTTTTTCTCATGCCTCTGTCATGCATCGCATTCATGATATGGGACTTAATATCTGTCAAGCAGGTATTCGGGCTCAGTGTATTGAAGAAGCGGAATTAATCAAAAAATCAACGAATATTCACACATTTTATGCACACTCGATACGTAGTAATCCCAATTGGATAACGGAATTAGTGAGCAACTTAACCGAAAATGTTTACATCACCATCGATGCGGATGGTTTTGACCCTTCTATCATGCCTGGCGTAGGCACTGCGGAACCGAATGGCTTATTGTGGAATGAAACATTAGATTTATTAAAAAAAGTGTGTGCGACGAAACATGTAGTAGGTTTCGATATTGTAGAATGTGCCCCCATCGAAGGCTCTATTCTTTCAGAATATACGTTAGCCAAATTAGCTTATAAATTATTGGGGTATGTTTTTAAAGGCAATAGACTCTCAAAATAAAGACATCTGTATTTTTTAATTATTATTTTCTCACATTTTCATTAACTCCAAAATGGCTCTACAATGCGGTATTGTAGGCTTGCCTAATGTAGGTAAGTCTACTCTTTTTAATTGTTTATCAAATGCAAAGGCACAAGCGGCTAATTTTCCTTTTTGCACCATTGAGCCCAATGTGGGTGTCATCACTGTTCCAGACGAACGACTCAATAAATTGGCGGAACTGGTAAAACCGCAAAGAATCGTACCCAACACGATTGAAATTGTAGATATAGCGGGATTGGTAAAAGGGGCCAGCAAAGGCGAGGGGTTGGGTAATCAGTTTTTGGGAAATATTAAAAACACGAATGCTATTATTCATGTATTAAGATGTTTTGATAATGATAATGTAATACATGTGGATGGCTCGGTAGACCCCATAAGGGATAAAGAAATTATTGACACCGAACTTCAATTGAAAGACCTCGATTCTTTAGAAAAGAAAATTCAAAAAGTTGAAAAAGCAGCAAAAACAGGAGGAGATAAGGATGCAAAAAAAACATTTGAAGTTTTAACCATTTATAAAAATCATTTATTAGAAGGGAAATCTGCACGTACTGCTCCTGTAATGGAGGAAGACCGCATCTATGCCCAAGATTTAAATTTGATTACGGAAAAACCGGTTATGTATGTTTGTAATGTAGACGAATTATCGGTAATGACGGGCAATGGCTATGTGGAACGCGTACGCGAAGCGGTACGAGACGAACAAGCGGAAGTATTAATTATATCTGCACAAATAGAATCCGAAATTGCTCAATTAGAGAGTTATGAAGAACGACAACTTTTTTTGAATGATTTAGGATTAACAGAATCTGGAGTCACCAAATTAATTCAAGCGTCTTATCGTTTACTTAATTTGGCTACTTATTTTACGGCAGGGGTACAAGAGGTGAGGGCATGGACCATTACCAATGGATTTTCGGCTCCCCAAGCGGCAGGTGTCATTCATTCCGATTTTGAAAAAGGTTTTATTCGAGCAGAAGTAATTCCTTATCAAGATTTTGTGCAATACGGTTCTGAAAATGCGTGTAAAGAAGCTGGCAAGCTGAGTATTGAAGGGAAAACTTATCTAGTGAATGATGGAGATATTATGCACTTTAGGTTTAATGTGTAATACAATCATAGATTATAAAATGTGCCTAATGACACTCATTCGTAACGCTGTATTTGTATGTATATTATTGTTATGTGGTTATTCTCAAAAGGGATTATCTCAAGTGTTAACCTGTAGCGACCCTATTGTCAACATCAACTTTGGCACTACTCATTCACCTACCGCCATCAGTTTTTCAACAAATTATACTCGTGCGACGAATCGCCCAAACGATAACGAGTACGCTATTTCCAATAATTCGGGGATTTTTAATGGAAATGCTTTCAATCCTTGGCATGATGAGATTGATCATACTTCAGGTGACGTCGACGGGTTAATGATGATTGTGAATGCGGCTAATGAACCTGGAGAATTTTACAGACAAAATATAACTGGACTGTGCCCAAATATCACGTATGAGTTTTCTGCATGGGTAGGTAATATCATTAATCCACATTCAGCTTGCTCGAAGTCAAGACAATATCCAAATGTACTGTTTGAAATTAGAAACCTTCAAAACAATGCGCTCATAGTTAGTGTTACAACTGGGAATATTTTAGAAAGTTCATCAGGTATTAATTGGGTACGAGGCTTATGTAGTTTTACCGTTAATGGCACTTTGAGCTCTGTAGTGTTAGTCATCAAAAATCAAGCTCCAGGTGGCTGTGGAAATGATTTAGTCTTAGATGATATTCTATTTAGACCCTGTGGGGTATTAAATATTACCACAGCTAGTAATTTCACTCAATTAAATGGCAACCTACTCAGCACTTGTGAAAGTCAACCCGTCGCTTTAAACGTACAAACTGCGAACTTAGGAAATAGTATCGCTTACCAATGGCAATATAGCACTGACTCTGGTACCACTTGGAATAATTTCACCTTCCCTCCCGAACAATCAACTTATACCATTTCGAATAATACCGCCCCTAGTCCCTATAATGCGTATCGTGCTATTATTGCGACAAACAACGATTTAACGGATAATCGGTGCAAAATCTCCACCTCTCCTTTAATCTATAAAACCATAGCTATCCCTACCATAAGCATTTCCACAACGGTAAACAACGATATTCAAACACTTAGTAATGATGGATTAAGGAAATTATGTAAAACGTGGAGATTAGATTTTTTGACTGCAATAACGGCATCCAATTTATCTGATTACACGCTCCTTTGGCAAAGTAAAAGTAACAACGATTGGATTGATAAAGAAATCGCCATCATACCCTACAACAAAACAGTAATTTCTGTTGACGAGACCTATGATTTAAAATATTATCGCTTAAAAGCTACTAGACTTGAAGAACCGTATTGTTTTCAAAACAGTACCGAGATTCAATTAAACATCATCGTTCCACCCGAATTAACATTATTAACAGGTATCAATAATGGTGCTCTCACTAAAAATGTAGCCGCTACAATATGTCCTGATATTAAAATTAATTTTCAATCGCAAACAAGTGGAACAACTAATAATTGCCTATTTCAATGGCAGTATAGTGATGGGGCAACTTGGATTAATGAGCCCATTACTTCGCTACCTTTCCAAAAAATGATACTAAAACCATCTGCTAATGATACTAAACAATATAGACTGTACACTATCAACAATACCAATCCAGCTTGTTTTAACTACTCGAATATTACGTCAATTACCGTTAAAAG
This sequence comes from Sphingobacteriaceae bacterium, assembly GCA_947478315.1. Taxonomy (GTDB): domain Bacteria; phylum Bacteroidota; class Bacteroidia; order Sphingobacteriales; family Sphingobacteriaceae; genus CANJWF01. The sequence goes on from CANJWF010000107.1 coordinate 4,305, forward strand.
AAAACCATCTTATACTTTATCAATGGGAGTTAATAATGATAAATTAATCCAATCCGATAAAATACAACTATGTGAAAATGATAAAATAAACTTAGTTACGATACTGAATGACAACGTCAATGTTTATCAATATCAATGGCAAAGTAGCAGCGACAACGAATTATGGCATACATTTTCAGAACAAAATACCAATACTTATTTAATCGGCTCTGCTAAAAAAGAGGACAGCAAATACTATCGGGTTGTAGCATCCGAAACAAATTTGATTGAACCTAGGTGTAATTTTTTAACAAATACCACACAATTAGATGTTCAAAAAACTCCTAGTTTGGTGCTCTCTATAAATAACCAAACGAATACAATTGTCAGTATTTGCATGAATGATAAAGTTCAATTTTCAAGTACATTTGATGAGTTAACATCCAAATATGAATTTAGCTTTCAAACCAATAACGGAGATTTTATTAATTGGATAGATACGCAAATCAATTATCCGATAGATTATCATATAGCTACTATACAAGCAGCAGATGCTAAAATTTATCGAATATTAGCTCAAGAAAAAGAGAATATATATCCCAGTTGCGGCAATGTATTATCAAATAATATTGAATTACGAACACTTATACTACCGCCCATCGGATTAACTACCTCTACTATTCCCAATGTTTGCAATCAAAACGTTATTTTTAATTTGAACAATATGATTCAACCTTTAGG
>CANJWF010000108.1 GCA_947478315.1 Sphingobacteriaceae bacterium
TCCCTGTAGGGGTAGATATAGATTCCTGTTTGGTTACTTGCGAACCCTCTACGTTAATCAACGTTCCCAACTCATCTTCTATTCGCTTCGTTTTCAGTTCTAACTGAGAGATGGCGGCTATAGATGCCATAGCTTCGCCGCGAAATCCCATGGTACGAATGGCAAACAGGTCTGCTGCTTTTCTTATTTTAGAAGTAGCGTGTCGTTCCAAGCACATTCTTGCATCAGTGATGCTCATGCCGCAACCGTTATCTATCACTTGAATGAGCGCTTTGCCTGCTTCTTTAAGCACCAACGTAATTTTATCAGCACCTGCATCTAACGCATTTTCTAACAACTCTTTCACTGCCGAAGAAGGTCGTTGAACAACTTCTCCAGCAGCAATTTGATTGGCTACAGCATCAGGTAAAAGCTGAATAATATCGGACATAATAATAAATTACAAATGAAACACCCATGAGCAGTATCCTCGCAAAGGGGCATGATTACCGTTGTATGGATGCTTCATCACCATAAAAAAACAACTTGCGAAGCACAAAACACCATTGAGAAACAAACGCTAATCAAATGCCCAACCTTTATAAAAAAAAATACCTGCCGATTATCTTTGATAACTAAGCAGATAAAGACCTACAGCTTAACTTAAATAAACTACATCATGATAACTATCTAAAACCACATGAATGTGTTCTTTGAGTGTGGTAGTAATTTCTAATCCAGAAAAATCGACCGTAATGGGAAACATCCGATGACTTCTATTCACTAACACAACGGTACGAATTTTCTTTACAGGTATGTTTAAAAACATTCCAAAACCATAGGCTAACGTTTTTCCACTATTTAACACATCATCTACCAAAATAATAGTTTTTTGGTTGCAAATTTCGAGGGGAGAGTCAGTAGAACCATCAAGCACAGCTCCTGTTTTATTAATTTGCATTTTTATTAATTGCACTTCTATATCAGCGATGGTTTCTAGTGCTTGTTTTATTCTCTCGGCAAAACAATAGCCTTTATCTAATATGCCTGCAATAATTATTTCTCGCTCGCCAAACGTATCTTCTAAAATCTGGAAAGCTATTCTACGAATTTTATCTTGAATTTGCTGATGATTGAGAATAATGTAACGCTGTTTTTCAGACATATCGGTATTTTTAAATTGGCTACAAAATTGCCGTATTATTTGGAGGGAATAAAATTTATTTTTCGATAACCGTATCTCAAAAAATTGTGCTACTTATTTTAAAATTTTTAAACTTGTATCATGAATGATATCTTAAAATTAGCCATCGGTTCAGATCATGCTGGTTTCGAACTCAAACAACAAATATTAACCACCTTTCAGCAAATTAATTTTAAAGATTTTGGATGTTATTCGCTCGAATCTGTCGATTATCCCGATTTCGCTCACCCAGTAGCCCTTGCCGTAGAACAGGGCATTTTTCCGCTCGGAATTCTTATTTGTGGTAGTGCCAACGGAGTAGCTATTGCAGCCAACAAACATCAAGGCATACGAGCTGCTCTTTGCTGGACACCCGAATTGGCACAACTTGCACGCGCTCATAATGATGCCAATATACTTTGTTTACCTGCCAGATTTATTTCTAAAGAAGCCGCTTTTGCCATTGTCGAAAGTTTTTTAACAACCCCATTTGAGGGGGGGCGACACGCCCAAAGAGTCGATAAAATAGGATTAAAAGTGTAGATAAGGCACTTATTTATCTTCATCGTATCATTAAACCCCAAATTGTTACACAAAACACCCTATGTATTTGTCATTGAGTTACGTCGTAAAAACGTGACGTTCCGGAAAAATATCCTCTATCAATAAGTTAAACCACTCTGCTACTTATAAATTTTATTCAGCTTTTTCCTACCCTAAAAATGAAACGACTAAACGCCTCAATTAGCCTATTTTTATGTTTATTTTACAGCTGTGTTGCAATGGGGCAACCCGCTATTCAGATGAAATATGCCGAAAGTATTACCGTTGACGATGCGCGACAACATTTACAGATTTTAGCATCCGATGAGTACGAAGGTAGAGAAACAGGTACCAAAGGCGCGCAAAAAGCAGCACTTTACATCGCTAACATTTTTCAAGAACAAGGTTTAGGAGCTCCTGTTGAAAACACCTATTTTCAAGAAATGAAACTAAAAGGCAACAGCCTCGATGAAACAACATTCATGGTAAAAAATTCAAAAAAAGAGTTTCTAAAAGATTTTTATATCACACCCAATAGCATAAAAAATATAGATTTAAACACCGAAGAAATTTTATTTATAGGTTACGGCATCCACGACTCATTATACAACGACTACCAAAACATTCATGCCAACGGAAAAGTATTATTCTATATCGGAGAAGGAGAACCTACCAAAGACTCTTTATCGATACTAACGCACAGCAAAAAATTTTCTCCATGGGCAAAACAAAGCAACAAAAAACTACAGTTTGCAACCGCTCAAAATCCTACATTAATTTTGGTGTATAATCCGAAAGTAGACTTATTAAACGATGCTTATCGAGATTATCTAAAAGCCTCTACCTTAGAATTAGATAGCGGTCAACAAGAACAAAACAACAAGCCCATAGTTATCAATATTGGAAAAAATGTAGCAGACGAACTACTTGCCGCTACTGGAAAAAATGTGGTGCAAATTCAACAATCAATTAATGAATCAGGCACACCCATGTCGATGGCATTGCCCATACATCTATCCATAAAAATTCAAAAAACAGCCACATCATTACGAGCACATAACGTTTTAGGTTATCTCGAAGGAAGTGACCCTGTCCTTAAAAACGAATTATTAATCATTACCGCACACTACGACCACATTGGTATGCAAACTACAGGCAGCGATACCATCAATAATGGAGCAGACGATGACGGCTCCGGAACTACTGCCGTTTTAGCATTAGCAAAAGCATTCTCAAAAGCTAAAAAAGAAGGTTATGCACCCAAACGCAGCATACTTTTTATGACAGTAGTGGGAGAGGAGAAAGGGTTATTAGGTTCTGCATGGTATGTTCAACATCCTGTTTTTCCCCTATCAAACACCATTACCAATCTAAATATAGATATGGTTGGTCGTGTAGACAAAGCGCACGAAAACAATCCCAACTATATTTATGTAATTGGTTCCAATAAACTTAGTTCCACGTTAGGTAAAATTAACCGTAAAGCCAATGACCGATATACGAAAATGACACTCGATTTCACCTACGATTCACCCAAAGACCCTAATCGTTTTTACTACCGTTCAGACCATTATAATTTTGCCAAAAACCATATACCTATTATATTCTACTTTAATGGTGTACACGAAGATTACCACAAACCTAGTGACGAAGTGAGCAAAATTAATTTTGATTTACTAGTCAAAAGAACTCGTTTAGTTTTTCATACCGCTTGGGAAATAGCTAATAGAACCAAACGACCAGCACTCGATAATCCTCACGCAGTTGAAGAAGAATAAAAAAACAAGAATGAATTTCATTCAATATTTTCACATAGAAACAACGTTCAGCACTATTATTTCATTTGTATATAATTGTTTTTTAAGGTCAAATGGAATGCCCAAACGTATTCATCACTGGTTGGTGAGTACTCACTCATGGGTATTTCATCCTTACAATCATCTTGTAACTTTGATAAAGTTTAAAACTGAAAGCTATTTAAAATTTAAACCGTTTCTTTAATGACCTCCAAAACAAGCATAGACTTTAACAATACCACCATCGCGTTTGCCTCAAAGTCGACTACACAATTAAAAAAAGCATACCTCATATTCTCCATGATGAACTATCCTCAGATAGTAAACATAGGCAGCAAACTCATTAACCTAAGTCTCAAATGGCACTTGCCTATTGAGTGGATAATAAAACGCACCCTATTTGAACAATTTTGTGGAGGAGAAACTATCGAAGCCTGTCAATACACCATTAAACAATTAATGCAAGCAAACATAAACACCATCTTAAACTATGCGGTGGAAAGTAAACAAACCGAAGTCGATTTCGATACGGCTTGTAAAGAAATCGAAAAAACAATCATTAGCGCAAGCCGTCGTACAAACGAAACCCCTTTTGCTGTCCTTAAAATTTCATCTATAGGCTCCCTATATCTATTAGAAAAATTCCAACATTCTCCCAATTCATTAAATGCAGAGGAATTATCGAGATTCGAAAACATAAAAAAAAGAGTGTTACACCTATGCCAACAAGGGTACACAAATGGCGTTAAAATTTTATTCGATGCCGAAGAAAGTTGGATTCAAAACGTGATAGATACCATCGGATTAGAAATGATGAAAAAATATAACACCATGAATCAGACTTGGATATACATTACCTATCAGATGTATCGAAAAAACAGCCTAGCATACATTTACAATCACCATCAACTAGCCAAAAATCAACATTTTAGAATAGGAGCTAAACTAGTACGCGGTGCCTATTTAGAACAAGAGCACATCTATGCCCAACAAAAAGGATGCAGCAATCCAATTTTCAATAACAAAATTGAAACTGACCATGCCTTTAATGAAGCAATACAATATTTATTAGCCCATTTAGATTGCTTTTCGGTATGTATAGCCACACACAATGAAGAAAGCTGTCGCCTAAGTATCGAAATCATGCAAAAGCTAAACATCAATCCACAAGATACCCGAGTGCTGTTTGCACAACTTTTGGGCATGAGCAATCAATTATCCTATAACTTAGCACAAGCAGGCTACCATGTAGCCAAATACGTACCCTACGGACCTATTCGTAATGCTATACCTTACTTACTTCGTCGAGCGCAAGAAAACAAGTCCATACAGGGACAAAGCAGCCGAGAATACTTGTTATTAAAAAAGGAGTTGGAAAGACGAAAGCGTACACAAAATTAGTCGTAGAATTTCATCTGAAAATAATTATTCGTTAGTGTTTATCTTTTAATGGCATGCGTGCTTCGCAGGTTGTTTTTTAAGGGTCAGATGTCCCGCTAA
>CANJWF010000109.1 GCA_947478315.1 Sphingobacteriaceae bacterium
CTCTCCATCAAATTAATGAATAAGCTAATTATAATACGATAACCATCGAAACGAAACACCCATGAGCAATACGCTCACAAAGGAAGGTAACAATGTTGTTATAGATTCTTCATCTCCATTAAAAACCAACTTACGAAGCAAGCATGAAGTACCTAAAAAAACAAAAATCAACGAATAATTAAAAGCTAAAAAAGTATCTAGCTTATGGAATGCATTAATCATATTTTTTGCCACTCGATTTCAGGCAATTGTAATGAATGTAATTAATTGTTTTATAGGTCATTTAGTTATAAACTATTGAATAGGCAAAAATTCACAAACCATAAAATTGAATGAAACTTTACATCAAATACATGGTAAGTCTGCGTTGTAAAATGATAGTTATCGAGGAGTTAAAAAAATTAGGATTAGATGCCCCAATCGTTCATTTAGGAGAAGTAGAAATCAAAGAAAATATCACTGAGGAACAACGAAAATCAATAAAAAATGCGTTACAAAACGCAGGCTTGGAAGTGATGGATGACAAAAAAGCGATATTGATTGAAAAAATAAAAAACGTCATTATCGAAATGATACACCATACCCCTCAATTGCCTAAAATAAACTTCTCCAATTATTTGCACGAAAAACTCAACTACGATTATACCTATTTAGCTAATCTTTTTTCAGAAACAGAAGGGACCACCATCGAACATTTTATACAACTACACAAAATAGAACGCGTCAAAGAACTCATCATGTACAACGAACTCTCACTCACTGAAATTGCGTGGAAACTACATTACAGTAGCGTGGCGCACCTATCTCATCAGTTTAAAAAAATAACAGGGTTAACGCCTTCTTTTTTTAAATCTTTAAAAAATAAAAAAAGAAATACCCTTGAAAATGTGTGAATGATATAAGTTATTTCTCTAATTGTATAACAGTAATAATTTCAGTAAACGCATCTTTGATTTAGTAATTAGTAAACTAAATCAAAATGGAATTAAAACAAAATAAAACCCCTGAAATTTTCAAAATAACAGGAAACTGGACTACTCAATCCAAACAACTTAAGGAAAAATATGCTCATTTAACAGATGTCGATTTGAAATTTGAAATAGGTAAAGAAAATGAGCTGCTCGGGAGAATAGGAACAAAACTTAACAAAAAACGCGAAGAAGTTATTAACATCATTAATAAAAGTCAACTTGTCAAAAATTAGTATCTCAACAACCTATCCAAAGTTCAACCTATAACCCGACCGCAAAAAAGGGCAGACATTTCCTCCACTAAAACCTGTCCTTTTAGAATTTTGTCTTCGCAGATGGGATAATATCACTCCTCCTGTATATTCCCAGCTATTTTAAGAACCTAAAGTGTTCTATTATCTTAAATGTATCATGATAAAAGTTAAAAAAGAAGGGGTTTTAATTCAAAAAACCGACAATAATTTTGAAAATGAAGGTGTATTAAATCCAGCCGTCATACACAACAACAATCACATAAACCTTTTTTATAGAGCAGTAGAGAATGGTAACTATTCCAGTATAGGTTATTGTAAATTAAACACACCACTTACCATTCAAGAACGAATGATGAAGCCTTTACTAATTCCCGAATTTGAATATGAATCACATGGTATCGAAGACCCTCGTATAACCCAAATTGACGACACTTTTTATCTTACCTATACTGCCTATGACGGAGTCAATGCTTTAGGCGCATTAGCCATTTCAACCGATTTGGAACATTTCAAAAAACTCGGAATCATCACTCCTAAAATTACGTACCAAGAATTTAATCGCCTCACCAAACACAATCATCACATCAATGAAAAGTATCTTCGATATAACGAGCACGGAGGATTACAAGAAAAAGACGGAAAAAAAGTACTCGTTTGGGACAAAAACATCGTTTTCTTTCCCAAAAGAATAAACGGTAAACTATACTTTTTACACCGCATACGACCAGATATTCAAATTGTTGCAGTAAACAATTTACAAGACCTTAACGCCGGATTTTGGCAACACTATTTCTGGCATCTTGAAGATAACATCGTTTTATCGCCCCAATACAAACACGAAGTTAGTTATATTGGAGCTGGATGCCCTCCCATAGAAACCATACATGGTTGGTTATTAATCTACCACGGCGTACATGACACCGTTAACGGATACGTATATTCGGCTTGTGCCGCACTATTAGACCTACAAAACCCACAACAAGAAATAGCAAGGCTACCCTATCCACTATTTAAACCTGAGCTAGACTGGGAAACCAAAGGCGAGGTAAATAATGTATGCTTCCCTACAGGTGCAGTTTTAATCAGTGACACGCTATATATTTATTATGGCGCTGCCGATGAACGAATTGCATGCGCATCAATGAGTATATCCGCATTGCTTGAAGAATTATTAATCAACAAAAAACAAGAGGTAATATGAAAAATGAAATCATCATACATTCAGCAAACAATATCCCTTCTGGTAAAGTTTCAAATGGCAGAAAATATATGGGACTACACCTCTCTAAAACCGACAGCACAAAATTACCTGAAATTTTATTCATCACATCCTATCCACCACGAGGATGTGGAATAGCAACCTACTCTCAGGATTTGATAACCGCACTAAACAACAAATTCAATCATTCTTTCGAAATCAGCATTTGTGCCCTCGAATCTGCAAGCGAACAACATCATTATATTGATACGCCAAAATACAGGCTCAACTGTGAAAAACCGAACTCTTTCCTACCATTGGCTGAAATCATCAATAAAGACACTAATATTAAGCTAGTTATTCTGCAGCACGAATTTGGATTTTTCAATAAACATAAAGTCGACTTTAATCAATTTTTACATGAATTAACAAAACCCTTGATTACTGTTTTTCATACCGTCTTACCCAAACCCGATAACGCATTAAAAACACAGGTTCAATATCTTGCTGATGTTTCAGATGCAATTGTCGTTATGACCCATTCTTCATCGAACTTATTAATGCAAGATTATCAAATCGATAAAAATAAAATCAACGTTATACCACATGGAACACATTTAGTTTCTCATACCGCTAAAGAAACACTAAAAATTAAGTATCAACTATCTAACAAAAAAATACTTGCCACATTTGGATTATTGGGTTCAGGAAAAAATATCGAAACCACATTAAATGCCTTACCTCTAATTGCCAAAATATACCCCGAGATCTTATTCTTAATTATTGGACAAACACATCCCAACATTATCAAACAAGAAGGAGAAAAATATCGTAACTTATTAAAAGCAAAGGTTATTGAATTAAAAATTGAAAAACACGTACAATTTATCAATCATTTTTTACCTCTTAACGATTTATTAGAATACTTACAACTTACCGACATTTATTTATTTACTTCCAAAGACCCTAATCAAGCGGTGAGTGGAACTTTTTCCTATGCCATGAGTTGCGGTTGTGCCATTATTTCTACTCCCATTCCACACGCATGCGAAGTGCTACAGGATGATGCAGGCATCATTATTGATTTTGAAAATTCTACACAATTAGCCGAAGCAGTAATCCTTTTACTCAACGATAAAGAATTAACCAACAGTATTAGCCTAAATGGACTACACAAAATAACTTCAACAGTGTGGGAAAACAGTGCTATTGCACATGCGCTTCTATTCAAAAAAATTAGCACTCAGCCAATCACCTTACACTACAATATTCCTCCTATAAATTTAAAACACATCAAAAAAATGACAACCGATGTTGGTATCATTCAGTTTTCAAAAATTAATCACCCCGATATTCATTCAGGTTACACATTAGACGACAATGCTCGAGCACTCATTGCCATGTGCCAACATTACGAACAAACCCTTGACCCTACAGATTTAAAATACATTAACATCTATTTCAATTTCATCAAACATTGCCTACAAGCAGACGGATACTTTCTCAATTACGTGAACGAACAACAAAATTTCACCAAACAAAATCAAGAGACCAATTTAGCCGACGCTAACGGCAGAGCCATTTGGGCAATAGGGTATTTAATTTCTCTACACAACCTATTCTCACAAAAGCTGATTGAAGAAGCAGAAGAGATATTGCAGAAAACACTAAAAAACATCCATAAAGTTCATTCTACCAGAGCAATGGCATTTATCATTAAAGGATTATATTATTATCATCTCTCAAATTCCTCTCAACAACACCATACACTCATCAAAGAATTGGCAAACAGATTAGTTCAGATGTACAAACATGAAGCAAACAACCAATGGCAATGGTTTGAAAGCTATTTAACCTATGCCAACAGCATTTTGCCAGAAGCCATGCTCTGTGCTTGGCTAATAACACACGAAGAGATATATTTAGAAACAGCTAAAACATCGTTTGACTTCCTACTATCCAAAATTTTCACAGACACCAACATCAATGTTATTTCCAACAAAGGATGGTTGCACAAGGGGGCAATTCCTCCACCAACAAATGTAGGAGGCGAACAACCCATTGATATTGCATACACCATTCTTGCTTTACATAAATTCAATGAAGTATTTCACAACAAATACCTGAAGCAAATGCACATAGCCTTCAGTTGGTTTTTAGGCAATAATCATCTCCACCAAATTATCTACAACCCTTGTACGGGCGGATGTTATGATGGATTAGAAGAAAACTGTGTAAATTTAAATCAAGGTGCAGAATCAACCGTTAGCTACATAATGGCAGCATTAACTATCCAACAAGTAAACAAGAGTAACCATAAAATTATCCACCTCGAAAACAACTTTTTAATAACAAATAACATTATTTAGATAAACTTTTCCCGATAGGAGACTGTAAAATAAACTGTGTAAAATTTAGAAATCAGCAAACTAAAGACACAGTAAAAATGTAATTTGCGCAATTATCCAAGGATTGCATGAATATATTACTCACCACGTTAAATGCGAAGTACATTCACCCTAATCTTGCTATACGTATCCTATACCAACTCAATA
>CANJWF010000110.1 GCA_947478315.1 Sphingobacteriaceae bacterium
ATCACAATCATGAATAAGTCCATCTTTACGGTAATTATCTAACTCTTTTAATTCTTTTTCGTAGCTATCTGGAATTAATTTCTCTAATTCGTCTATCATGCTGGGTGTTGCAGGACCACCGTATTGAGCTTTTATTTTAAATCCGTTATAATCTGCAGGATTGTGGCTCGCAGTGATGACGATACCTGCTGAAGCTTTATAGATAACAGTTCCCAAAGATACCATTGGGGTAGAAACAAAATTATTTTCGGCAATAAATACCTTGATACCTTCGCTTGCTAATACTTTGGCTGCAGTCTCGCTAAAAAGTTTACCCCCAAACCGACAATCGTTGCCTATGACTACAGAAGGATATTCAAAATTGGATTTTAGCCATTTTGCCGTACCTTGAGCTACGCGACATACATTATTCACCGTAAATTCGTCTGCTATAATTGCGCGCCATCCGTCTGTGCCAAATTTTATCTTACTCATACTTTTGTTTGATGATTTTTATATTTTTAGCCTCTTTTTCCGTCTGCAAAAGTATAAACATCTGTGCTTGTTTGCTAACATAAAATTGCTACGCCAATGAATAAAACTTTTTTTGGTTTAAAATCAATGAATTAAACCAAAAAAAATGTTTTTGAAATCAATTAACATGGGGTTGCTATTATCAAAGTCATTCAAAATAACATATCGAACTGAACAAGTATTCAATTATTAAATTAAGATTATAATGAAAGTATTAAAATTTGGAGGAACATCGGTTGGTAGTCCCGAAAGGATGAAAAAACTACTTGATATTATCAACCCTAACGAAAAACAAATTGTGGTTTTGTCTGCCGTTTCGGGTACAACAAATAGTTTGGTAGAGATTGCTGATTGCTTCATGAAGGGCAACAAGGAAAAAGCAATGGTTGCGACCCAAGATTTAAAACAGAAATATGAAATTTTTATTCATGAGTTGTTTCTCAAAGCCGAATACTTAGATAAATCTAAAGAAGTTATCGACTACCATTTTAATCTCATTTCCTCATTTTCTAAGGTAGTTTTTAGTTCCGTAGAAGAAAAAATTATATTAGCACAAGGCGAACTTATTTCAACACACCTATATCATCTCTATCTTGCAGAAATAGGTATTCAGTCGGTTTTGCTACCTGCTTTAGATTTTATGAAAATAGATGAAGACAATGAACCTATTGTCGATTACATTACCCAAAAATTAGTTCCCTTATTACAAGCAAATAAAGATTGTAACCTCTTCATTACCCAAGGATATATCTGTAAAAATAGTTCGGGAGAAGTTGATAATTTAAGAAGAGGAGGTAGTGATTATACCGCTTCTCTAATTGGTGCAGGCATTCGTTCTCAAGAAATACAAATTTGGACAGACATAGACGGTATGCACAATAACGACCCTCGAATTGTAAAGGGAACTAAACCTATTGCGCAACTATCTTTCGACGAAGCTGCCGAATTGGCCTATTTTGGAGCAAAAATATTGCACCCTCAAAGTGTATTTCCTGCCCAGAAATATAAAATACCCGTTCGGTTACTAAATACGATGCAACCCGATGCTAAAGGAACATTGATTACCAACGATAGTGAAAGAGGTAGCATCAAATCTATTGCAGCTAAAGACGATATTACGGTCATACATATTCACTCAACCCGCATGTTGTTAGCCTACGGTTTCTTACGTAAAGTTTTTGAAGTATTTGAACGTTATAAAACTTCTATAGATATGATAACTACTTCAGAAGTAGCCCTATCATTAACCATAGACGACACACGATACATTTCTGAAATAACACGAGAATTATCTACTTACGCAACGGTTGAAATAGAAAAACAACAAACGATTGTTTGCGTAGTAGGCGATTTTAATGCCGAAGAACATGGAGCTGCTTCTAAAGTTTTAGATGCACTCAAACACATTCCCATTCGTATGATTTCTTACGGAGGTAGTAGTTACAACGTATCTTTGCTCATTAAAACAACCGATAAAGTAGAAGCCTTAAAATCTTTACATAACCGTTTATTCGATTAAACCATCATCATGTTCAGTACCGAAACCATTGCAAAATTTTCTACCACACCAACACCATTTTATGCTTACGATTTAGCACTATTAGAAAACACACTCATAGCATGTCAAAAGCAAGCCGACAGCTACAACTACCATGTTCATTATGCCTTAAAGGCAAATTTTAATGAACGAGTCGTTAAGATGATACAGCAATATGGTTTTGGAGTCGATTGTGTAAGTGGTAACGAAGTAACTAAGGCAATAGAGTTAAATTTTAAACCTCATCAAATTGTATTTGCTGGCGTTGGTAAATCAGATAAAGAGATTACAGAAGCGCTCAATAAGGATATATTCTGTTTTAATGTAGAATCTTTGCAAGAATTAGAAGTCATTAACCAGTTGGCAGGCAATATTTCTAAAAAAGCACGCATTGCAATACGCCTCAATCCTAATGTAGACGCAAAAACACATCAATATATTACCACAGGCTTAGAAGAAAACAAATTTGGCATCAATGCTTGGGAATTAGACCATCTCAAAGAAATTATTCAACGCAGTTCCCACATAGAATTGTTGGGTATTCATTTTCATGTTGGCTCGCAAATTACCGATTTGTCAGTTTTTCAAAATCTATGTTATAAAGTAAACGAAATGCAAAACTGGTTTACAGAGCAAGGTTTCCATATAAAAATATTAAACGTAGGAGGGGGGCTTGGAGTAAATTATCAAGAACCCGATAACGATGCCATACCTGATTTCGACAGTTATTTCTCTTTATTTAACCGTCATTTACAAATTCAATCAGGTCAAGAAGTACATTTCGAATTAGGGCGCTCGCTAGTAGCACAGTGCGGAAGCCTTATTGCTCGTGTACTCTATACCAAAAAAGGACTAAAAAAAAATATCGTCATTTTAGATGCAGGTATGACCGAATTGATGAGACCCGCACTTTACCAAGCATACCACAAAATAGAAAACCTGTCGCAATACCAAGGCACTACAGAATTCGTTACCTACGATGTAGTGGGACCTATATGCGAAAGCTCCGATACCTTTGCCAAAAACTTATCATTGCCAGTTACACAAAGAGGAAACCTAATAGCTATTAGAACAGCAGGTGCTTACGGAGAAGTAATGGCATCTCGATATAATTTACGAGACACCATTCGACATCTTTATGTAGAGGGAGACAATTAAAAAATAGTGTACAACATTTAGAAACCGTTTAAATAGTCGACCCTTAAAAAACCACTTAACAATCTATATGATAAATCATTAAATTTAAAATTTGGCAAAAAATATGCAAGATGTTAGACAAAACACGTAGAAATTTTGCAGAAAAACCTATTCTGCTGTGCTTTGCGAAATGAAAGAGTACCAAACATTCATAACCGTTTTTTGTCGCCTTATATTTGTCGGCAAACACCAATTTGCTAAATCGCTGACTTTCAAAGACAAATATTCAGCGACGAGCTTTTTTGCTACTTTTTTCGCGGAGAAAAAAGTAGAGATAAGTGCGATGGACTTTCTGAGTTTCGACTAAATAGTCACAAAGTATCAACAAGTACATTTTTTACAGATATTTTTCATGATGGTAAAGTGACTAATTGCCTCTCATTGCTTTGTCGAATTTATAAATTTGACAAAGCCTTTTGAAATCTAACAGTTGCATAACAAGCAACTATACACACTTAATTCCATTTTTTTTGATAAATCAACAAACCATAACTCAAATAGTAGACACTGCACGCATAGACGAGGTAGTAGGCGATTTTGTTGACCTTAAAAAACGAGGTACTAGCCTTATTGGACTTTGTCCATTTCACAACGAAAAAACCCCCTCTTTTCATGTATCCGTAAGCAAAGGTCTATACAAATGTTTTGGTTGCGGAAAAGGAGGCGACGCCGTTGGGTTTGTGATGGAACACGAAAAATACAGCTATCCAGAAGCACTCAAATACCTTGCCCAAAAATATAACATAACTGTAGAAGAAACATTTGATTACGCCGAAAACAAAGAAGAACAACAGCATCGAGAGTTATTGATGCAAGCCGTTAATTACGCATCACAACACTATCAAAACAACCTTTTCAAATCTGAAGAAGGAAAAAAATAGGACTCAGTTATTTCATAGAACGTGGTTTTAGAGAAGATACCATTCAAAAATTCCAATTAGGGTATGCACTAGATACTTGGGATGATTGGTCAAATTACGCCATCAAAGCAGGATATACTGATTCTGTTCTTGAAGAAACAGGTTTGAGTATACGAGGCGAAAAAAATAATTTATACGATAGATTTCGTGCTCGCGTTATCTTCCCCATACATAATTTTACAGGAAGGGTTATTGGTTTTGGAGGTCGCATTCTCACTTCAGACAAAAAAGCTGCCAAGTACATCAATTCCCCCGAAAGCGAAATATACCACAAGGGTAATATCCTCTATGGATTATTTTTTGCCAGAAAGTCTATCAGAGATTTAGACAATTGTTACTTAGTAGAAGGATATACCGATGTAATTTCAGTTCATCAAGCAGGCATAGAAAATGTGGTAGCATCTTCAGGTACCGCTCTTACCATAGAGCAAATTAAACTAATTGCTCGTTTTACAAAAAATGTCACCATACTCTTCGATGGTGACGCAGCAGGTATAAAAGCCTCCTTACGTGGTGTGGATATGATTTTAGAAGAAGGACTTAACGTAAAAGTTGTTTTATTTCCTGACGGTCATGACCCCGATTCTTATATCAAACAAGTAGGAGTTACCGCTTTCAAAGACCATATAAAAAACCATCAAAAAGATTTCATTCTTTATAAAACAGACACACTAC
>CANJWF010000111.1 GCA_947478315.1 Sphingobacteriaceae bacterium
CTCTTCGTTTTATGTAAGTAACGACCATTGGTATAAAGGTCAAGAAATAGCCTATTTACCTACTCGAAAAAAAATCGATGATGGTGTCACTCTCATGGAACAAGCCAAATTACTCGCTTTTATAGATGACCCTCATCAAAAATTTTATTATACCTATAATTTTGACCGACCATATTATTTTCAAATCGAACTCATCAAAATATTAGAGGAAGACGTTACTGCCAATTATCCTATCGTATCTAAGCAAATAGGAGAAGCTCCTAAACTCGTTGTTTTACCACCTGTGGCTACCGATGAATTAGGGTTGTTGGCGTTAGATGATGAGTCAGATGATTTATTATTTGATCCAAATGAGTTGGATGATGCAGAAGAGTTGGATTTGATTACTCGAACGGCTCTTTCTTTAGATGAAGATGATTCC
Source organism: Sphingobacteriaceae bacterium (assembly GCA_947478315.1). Lineage (GTDB taxonomy): Bacteria > Bacteroidota > Bacteroidia > Sphingobacteriales > Sphingobacteriaceae > CANJWF01. The sequence goes on from CANJWF010000111.1 coordinate 422, forward strand.
GAACAAGGACATGAAGGTGAGCACGATGACGAATTTTCAACCGAATTTTCCGATGAAAATGAACAAGAATCTTCCGATGATTATAGTAAAGATGATGATTATTGATCTCTCATTGTGACTAACCATTTTCAATTTAACACGCCTACATTAGTGATGATAGTGGGTCCTACTGCGGTCGGTAAAACAAAATTAGCTATTCAGCTCGCTCAAGCCTTTGGTACCGAAATTGTATCTGTCGATTCTCGACAATGCTATCGTGAAATGTCTATCGGAACAGCGGTTCCTCACCCAGATGAATTGGCTCTTGTTCCTCATCACTTTATACATTCACATTCCATTCATAGCGAAATGAATGTGAGTGATTTTGAAAAACAAGCGACACTAACGTTGTCACAACTTTTTCAACAACATGCTGTTGCAATTGCCGTTGGAGGCTCGGGCTTGTATGTGAGAGCACTTTGTGAAGGTTTTGATGAACTGCCTACGGTTGATTTCTCTTTGCGACAGGTATTAAACGAACGTTTGCAATGGGAGGGAATGGAGGCATTACAACAACAACTTAAACAATTAGACCCAGTTTATTATCAAGAAGTTGATTTACAAAATCCTCAACGCATCATTCGAGCCTTGGAAGTTTGTTTGGCTTCGAATAAACCCTTTTCTTCCTTTCGTAAATCTGTGGTGCAAACTCGTCCATTTAAGATTATTAAAATAGGTTTGAATGTCGACAGAACGTTGCTTTATCAGCGTATAGAACATCGTGTAGATCAGATGGTGTTGGACGGCTTAGTTAATGAAGTTGAACAACTCATTCCTTTTAAAAATTTAAACTCTTTGCATACAGTTGGTTATACTGAATTGTTTGATTATTTTGCAGAAAAATATAGCTTGGAGCAAGCCATACAGGTCATTAAGCAGCATACTCGTCGTTTTGCCAAGCGACAATTAACATGGTTTAGAAAAGACCCTGCAATTGAATGGTTTCAGCCTCATCAGTATGATGAAATTTTTAAGTATATTGTGTCAAGTTTGTAGTCGATTTTATCGAGATGTAGACTACTCGTACTTTATGCTATTGAGATTGATACGTTTATGTTTTTGCGATAGATAGATTACGTTACGATTGTATTTTTTTTTTAACTTTATGGGCGTTATATACATTTAAAAAATAGTCGTGAGCGATAAAAAAAAAAATATTAGTAGTTGATGATGAACCTGATATTAGGGAGCTAATAGCCTATAACTTAAGCAAAGAAGGTTACGAGGTTACCATTGCTGCCGATGGTAAAGAAGCGGTCGAACAAGCCAAAAAACAGCATCCAGATTTGGTTTTGTTGGATATGATGATGCCTGTTATGGACGGTATTGCTGTCTGTAGAACATTAAGACGTTTACCCCAATTTAAAGATACTTTTATTGTTTTTTTAACTGCTCGTAGCGAAGAAACGGCCGAGTTAGGAGGTTTTGAAGCAGGTGCCGATGATTATATCACTAAGCCTATTAAGCCGCGAATACTGTTGAGTAGAATTTCGGCTATCTTGCGAAGAAATGTTACTGAAGTATTGCTTTCTGGTGAAAAATTAACGGTAAAAGATATTATTATTGACCCTGAAAGTTTCTTGGTTTATAGAGGGAGTGAGAAAATAGTTTTTGCCAAAAAAGAATTTGAATTACTCCATCTATTAGCATCTAAACCAGGCAAAGTTTTTACTCGAGAAGTTATCTTACAACAGATTTGGGATGATAATGTGATTGTAACGCATCGTACTATTGATGTACATATTCGGAAAATAAGAGAAAAATTAGGGGAGGGTTATTTAAGTACGATTAAGGGCGTGGGTTATAAGTTCGAAATAGAGGGTAGTTATCTTACATCGTAAATTCCGCAGTATTATTTTGTCTACACTTCTTATCATTATTTAAACTACGTGAGAGTTCCACCAATATCCGATTTAATTATTTTTGAAAACGAAAATTTGTTTATTATCAATAAACCTCCTTTTGTTAGTTCTTTAGATGAACGTGAGGGAGGGGGCATGAGCATTATTCGTTTGGCTAAACAATACGTTCCCGATGCGCAAGTTTGTCATCGTTTAGATAAGGAAACTTCGGGAGCTCTGATTATCGCAAAAAATCCAGCGACTTATCGCTTTATTGCGATGCAATTTGAAAAACGGCAAATTCGTAAAACTTACCATGCAATAGTGGAAGGTACACACGAGTTCAATCAATTATCGATAGATTTGCCCATTATCAATTTAGGTAAAGGGAATGTTGCCATTAGTAAATCGGAGGGAAAAACAGCACTCACTATCTTTAATTCGTTAAAATATTATAAACATTATACATTGGTAGAATGTGCTCCCGTTACGGGGCGTATGCATCAAATTCGCATACATTTAGCTACTCAAAGGGCTTGTATTGCTGGCGACGATATGTATGGAGGTAGCCCCGTATATTTATCTCAAATGAAACGAAAATATCGCTTATCGTCTCATGAAGAAGAGTTGCCTATTATTAAAAGATTTGCCTTGCATGCCTACCAAGTTTCGCTTCATATTGCCCAAAAAGAACAAATTACCGTAACCGCTCCTTATCCCAAAGACTTTGCTATTTTAATTAAATTATTAGATAAGTTTGATACGCTCTAGTGTGCGTTTTTCGGAGATGATTTAGCTCTTGTTTCTTCTTCTATCGCTATTTCAATAACTTTTTCTAAGAACGAGAGAGTATGCTTCAATCCTTCGTTGGTAAATCCGATGTGTTTCTTTAAATAGGTAGGGATTTCTGTACGCTCACTTAAGAATAATTCCTTGATAACGCCCGTGTTTTCGCCATTTTGTTCTAAAGGTCCTGTTTGTTGTGTAACTAAATAACTTTGGTGATGAACAGTTTTTTTTCTTCGCTTATTTAGCTCTTTATATTCATTATCTCTGAACTTCACGAGCCATTGATACCCTTCGTTTTCGGTAAATTTGTTATCATTCTCATATTTACCTTTAATTTTATCTATTAAAGTAGTGAAATAGACCTTTCCCTTTTTCTTTTTTTGTTCTTGTTTGTCTTTGAAAAATAAGTGTATGAATGCTGCAATTTTCTCCCAAAAGTTATATATTTTTTCAAAGGTAGCGTTTGTGAATGTGTAATAATATTTGTCGGGCATCTTGCAATTTGGCCAAACAACTGGTTTATCATCTGATATAGGTCTAAGGGTCGACAGGTGTGGATGATATAATAATACAAATGCAGTAAACAAGTTAATCTCATCGGCACATTGCAATATGTCTTCTTTAAGTATTAAAGTTGGTCTTATTTCTCCATCAGTACCTGCTTGTAGCAAATTATGCTCCTGAGCAGAGTTGATTACTTTGTTAATACGTTCGCAATTTGTTTGGTCGTTGCTTAGGCGAACAATTTCGTGTTTTTTGTATATATCCTCAATAGTTTTATCTAATTGAAGTATTTCTTTTTCTTCATTTTTCTTTTCGATTAAATCTAATACCCATTTCAATTGTTCCGTTTCCGAAAGCGTTGAGTTATTTAATAAGATGGCATCTGTTGCTTTCCTAAGTGGACTTTCTGAGCGAGTAGTATCTTGCCTATCGCGTGCTGCCAAGTTGTCGAATACGGCTTGTAAAGTAACCGATTCTCCTTTAGCAAGCAGTTCGGCATAACGTCGTTGTGCACGCACTTGGGGAGAGGCAGTCATAAATAGTTTCAAATCTGCTTGAGGAAATACTACGGTGCCGATATCTCTACCATCCATAATTACATTGATAGACTGCCCTAAGGTTTGCTGCTGGGTTACCATGGCATTGCGCACCTCTTTAAGCGTTGCTACTTTACTTACCGTTTCTGCCACTGCCATGCTTCTAATTGCTTGAGATACGTCTTCGCCATTGAGTGTAATTACATAATCTCCTTTCGCGTTTAATTGAAAAGATAGGATAATATGCCGTAGGGCAGTGGTCACCGTTTCTTCGTTTTCAATGTTTATGTCGTTGCGGAGACAGTATAGCGCCACCGCCCTATACATGGCACCAGTATCGACGTAAACAAAACCTAAGTGTTTGGCTAGTGCTTTGGCTAGTGTACTTTTGCCGCAAGAAGAATATCCGTCTATTGCGATGATGATGTTTTTACTGTGAGGTTTAGAAGGAGACATAGTTTTATTAAGTAGATACTTGTGAAAGGAGCAAAAATAGAATTTTAAATTACAATCACTTTCGATGATAGTTAGTCGGTACTCAAAAATGACTTAACAATCTATATGATAGGTTATTAAATTGAAAAAATTGGCAAAAAATATGCAAGATTTTGGATAAAATACGTAGCAATCTTGCAGAAAAACCTATTTCGCTGTGCTGTGCGAAATGCAACAGCATCCAACATTCATAA
>CANJWF010000112.1 GCA_947478315.1 Sphingobacteriaceae bacterium
AGCGATAACTTCTTCTTGAACATTTCGAGGTGCTTCCGCATAATGAGAAAACTCCATCGTTGAAGATGCACGACCCGAAGTTAAGGTTCTTAGTTGAGTTACATAGCCAAACATTTCAGAAAGTGGAACCTGTGCTTTAATAACTTGAGCACCCGAACGAGTGTCCATGCCTTGCAATTGACCTCTACGACGATTTAAATCTCCCATCACATCTCCCATGTATTCTTCTGGAGTTAACACCTCCATTTTCATAATAGGTTCTAAAAGAACGGGTTTTGCTTTAGGTAAGGCTTCGCGAAATGCCGTTCTTGCCGCAATTTCGAAAGACAAAGAATCTGAATCGACTGGATGGAAAGAACCATCTATTAAACGTACTTTCATATTTTGTAGCTGATAGCCCGCTAAAACACCATTTTGCATGGCTGCTGCAAAACCTTTTTCTACCGATGGGATATATTCTCTAGGAATAGATCCTCCCACGATTTCATTCACAAACTGTAGTCCAGCTTTTCCTTCATCTACGGGAGATATAACGATTTGTATATCGGCAAACTTACCCCTACCACCTGTTTGTTTTTTATAAACTTCTCTGTGTTGTATCGTTCCTGTAATAGCTTCTTTATAAGAAACTTGAGGAGCACCTTGATTACACTCTACTTTAAATTCACGTTTCAAGCGATCTAAAATAATTTCTAAATGCAACTCGCCCATACCTGAAATGACAGTTTGACCCGTTTCTTCGTCTGTACGAACACGGAAAGTAGGGTCTTCTTCTGCTAATTTACCTAAAGCAATACCCAATTTATCTACATCCGCCTGTGTTTTAGGTTCAATAGCCAAACCAATTACGGGCTCTGGAAACTGCATAGCTTCTAAGATAATTGGATTATTTTCTTCACAAAGGGTATCTCCTGTTTTGATATCTTTGAAACCAACAACAGCTGCAATGTCTCCTGCGCCTACACAATCAATCGGATTTTGCTTATTCGCATGCATTTGAAAAATACGAGAAATACGTTCTTTGTTACCTGAACGAGCATTATAAACGTACGAACCTGCATCTAATTTTCCTGAATAGACACGAATAAAACATAAGCGACCCACGAACGGATCTGTTGCAATTTTAAATGCCAAAGCTGAAAATGGCTCTTTTTCATCGGGCTGACGCTCTACCTCTTGATCATTATTAGGATTAATACCTTTAATAGATTCTTTATCCAACGGTGATGGCATTAACGCCATTACATAATCTAACATGGTTTGTACTCCTTTATTTTTAAAGGCGGAACCACAAAGCATTGGAACGATTTTATTAGCTAATACCGCTTTACGTAAAGCTGCTAAAATTTCGTCTTCTGTGATAGAATCAGGATTATCAAAGAATTTTTCCATCAAAGTCTCATCAAACTCCGCTACCGATTCTAACAAATTCTCTCTCCACTGCTTGGCTTCATCAAGCATATCGGCAGGGATAGGCACCTCTTTGAATGTCATACCCTTATCATGTTCATTCCACTCAATACCCCTAAAGTTAACTAAATCAACTACACCAGTGAAAGATTCTTCTGCTCCAATGGGCAATTGCAAAGGTACTGCATTGCTCCCTAACATATCTTTTACCTGCTTAACTACCTTCAAAAAATCTGCACCGGCACGGTCCATTTTGTTAACGAATCCTAATCGACAAACATTATAATTGTTTGCTAAACGCCAATTGGTTTCAGATTGAGGTTCTACCCCATCTACGGCGGAAAACAAAAATACTAACCCATCTAATACACGCAAAGAACGATTTACCTCTACGGTAAAATCAACGTGACCTGGCGTATCAATGATATTAATATGATATTCTTTATTTCTATATTTCCAATTTACCTTGGTTGCGGCAGAAGTAATAGTGATACCTCTTTCTTGCTCTTGTGCCATCCAGTCCATGGTAGCAGCGCCATCATGCACCTCTCCTATTTTGTGACTAACTCCTGAATAGTACAAAATACGTTCTGTTGTAGTAGTTTTGCCCGCATCAATGTGAGCAGCGATTCCAATATTTCTAGTGAATTTTAAATCTTTTGACATGATTTTACAATATTAAAGTCATTGATAATTAAACCAATGACTTACGTTTGATGACGAATAAACTAATGGTTAGAATCTGAAATGTGAAAATGCTTTATTGGCTTCAGCCATTTTATGAGTATCTTCTTTTTTCTTAACGGCAGCTCCCTCTCCTTTAGCAGCTGCAATAATTTCACTAGCTAATTTTTCCATCATCGTTTTTTCATGACGTCTTCTTGAATAAAGAATAATCCACTTCATTCCCAAAGCGATTTTTCTATCTGGACGAACTTCAGTTGGAACTTGAAAATTAGCTCCCCCAACACGACGGCTCTTTACCTCTACTGCTGGCATTACGTTGTTGAGCGCTTTTTTCCAAACTTCAAGGGCATTTTCTTGTGTTTTTTGTTCTACCACATCCATTGCTTTATAAAATATACCGTAAGCAACAGATTTTTTTCCATCATACATCATATTATTAACAAACCTTGTTACCATAATATCATTGTATTTAGGATCTGGGAGTATAATTCGTTTTTTAGGTTTAGACTTTCTCATGGTTTGACTCGAAAATAATTGTTGGTTTTAAATAGTCAAATCGAACCGCGAAATGTATGCAATGAATCATTTTACAAAGCAAACAAAAGCGGGATTTAATCAAATTAATTGGTTGGTTAAGAAAAATAAGTAAGCTACAAAGCCTCCTTATTTTTTATTTTTTCTTACCTTTTGACGGCGTTTTCGCTGCCGCTACTTGCCCAGGTTTAGGGCGTTTAGTTCCATATTTTGAACGACGTTGATTTCTTCCAGCCACGCCAGAAGTATCTAATGCCCCCCTAATAATATGATAACGAACACCTGGTAAATCCTTAACCCTTCCACCTCTGATTAATACAATAGAATGCTCTTGTAAATTGTGTCCTTCTCCAGGAATATACGCATTCACCTCTTTACCATTGGTTAAACGTACCCTAGCGACTTTTCGCATAGCTGAGTTTGGTTTTTTAGGGGTAGTGGTATATACACGGGTACATACTCCTCTTCGTTGTGGACATGAATCCAACGCTGGAGACTTACTCTTGTCTTCCAGAACTACTCTACCTTTTCTAACTAATTGCTGAATGGTTGGCATTTCAGTTTACTTTGTTTTTAGAATGAGACTAAAATATGTTATTTAATTTTCCTTAGCGAATGTTTACCCTGTATAGTTAAAACACACAGAAAAACCACGAATAAGGAGCGCAAAGTTAAAAAAAACTACGATAATTTACTACCATGACATACATTTATTTTCCGTATAATCCTTCATCTATAAATGCTGCATTATCTACAAGGAGGAATAACAATACCCGCATACACGCACGAGAAATGAAAAGCTGCTTCATTTTTGACGAAAAGTTGGAGCGTAAATTGTCATACAATGATTGTAAAAAGTTTTTTTGTAAGCACCCGTTTCTAAAAAACAACCATTTGTAAATTGAAAAGACGCAAATGGACTACTAGTTTTCTAAACGAATTGAATTAGCTTTGTCTAGCTATTGAATTTAATTTTTTCTTACTTCCAACGATGTTACCCGCAAACGAATTCAACAAATTTATAAAGGATAAAAATTTAATTGTAGATGGAACTTCTACTCTATTGGCAATTAGCGGAGGCAAAGATTCTGTGTTACTGGGGCATCTATTTCACGAAAATAAATTACACTTTCAAATAGCTCATTGTAATTTTCAATTAAGGGGATCGGAATCCGACAAAGACGAAGAATTTGTAAAAGAATTAGCAAAAAAATGGGGAGTAGCTTGTTTTACAAAAAAATTCAGCACCTATGAATATGCCAAAACAAACAAATGCTCCATTCAGATGGCCGCCCGAGATTTACGTTATCAATGGTTCGATGAGTTAGCTAACCATCAATCTATTGCCCAAATTGCAGTTGCACATCACCAAACAGACAGTATTGAAACCATACTGCTAAACCTCACAAAAGGAACAGGTATTGCAGGGTTACACGGCATTTTACCGAAAAGAGACCACATCATACGACCTTTATTATTTCTCAATCGTGACCAAATTGACCAAATTATACAAAGCTGCAACATCGCCTACAGAGAAGATTCGTCGAATTCCTCCGATAAATACGCTCGCAACTTATTGCGACTGCATGTACTACCTCAATTAAAAAAAATCAATCCTAATTTAGCGGTAACCTTCAATCAAAATGTAGAACATTTTATTGAAATGGAACAACTACTTAATGACCAGGTTAAGCTCTACCGAGAAAAACTCTTTTCTTTCAAAGGAAATGACATCCATGTTGCTATCGACCATATCGCATCTCTAAAGCCTCAATTAACATTACTATATGAATTGTTAAAACCATTTGGATTCAAAAGAGATGTAGTTAAAAATTTATTATCGTGTTTAAATACCCAATCGGGTAAAATGTTTGTTTCGAGCACCCATCAAATTATAATGAACAGAAAAGAACTCATTATCACACCTATCTTACATCTCCACACCGAAAAAACAACCATACACCAACTCCCCAGTACCATCATTTGGGGAAAAAGCAACATTCATATCACAGACAACATACAATCTACCCATTCCCCTAACAGCGCATTGGTAGATGCAAATCTCATTAAACTACCTCTAACAATAAGGGCATGGGAAGAAGGTGATTTCTTTTACCCATTG
>CANJWF010000113.1 GCA_947478315.1 Sphingobacteriaceae bacterium
ATTAGCGAAGCCGACGGGGCAGCCGTACTTACCATAGCCGAAGATGCCGCTTTTACTTACGCAGACGTTGATGATATAGGCATCCTAACCCACAACGACACTTACCTACAAAAACATATCGCAAGCATATTGGCATTGCCTTTGGTTGATGTTAATGCCATCAGAAAAGCTAATTTTAGCATCGTATTAGACGCTGTAAACTCTACAGGTGGTATTTTTGTAGTAGCATTACTGAAAGCATTGGGCGTAGAGGTGGTGCATGAATTATACTGCACACCCAACGGAAAATTTCCGCATAACCCCGAACCACTGCCCGAAAATCTGATAGCCCTATCGCAAGAAGTAGTGTCGAAAAAAGCAGACTTAGGTATAGCTGTCGACCCCGATGTGGACAGACTGTGCTTTGTTTGCGAAGATGGCAATATGTTTGGAGAAGAATATACCCTAGTGGCCGTTGCCGATTACGTATTAAAACACCAATCGGGTTCAACCGTATCGAACCTATCTTCGACCCGCGCACTCAAAGACGTTACAGAAAAATACGGAGGCACCTACCACGCTTCGGCAGTAGGAGAAGTAAACGTGGTTACACGCATGAAACAGGTAAATGCCATCATTGGGGGAGAAGGTAACGGAGGCATCATTTATCCAGCACTACATTACGGACGAGATGCGCTAGTAGGTGTTGCTTTATTTTTAACACATTTAGCCCAATTTGCTAAACCCATATCGGTACTCCGAGCCGCTTATCCCAGCTATTTTATCTCCAAAAATAAAATAACGCTAACGCCCGAAATGGATATCGACGCACTATTAGAAAAAGTAAGAGAAAAATATCAGAAAACGCCACACAGTACCATCGATGGATTAAAAATAGAGTTTGAAAACGAATGGGTACATTTGCGAAAGTCGAATACCGAACCTATTATCCGTATCTATAGCGAAGGTAATTCAGAAACGGTGGCACAGAACTTAGCAAACAAAATCATTGCCGACATTAAAGAATTTCTACATATCTAAAAAACAACGCCATACATGGAAAGAATCTACCTCGACAATGCCGCTACCACGCCTATAGATAAAGAGGTGCAAGAAGCCATGGTGAAAGTTATGGAGCATCAATATGGAAATCCGTCTTCAATTCATGCACATGGGAGAGCAGCACGAACCATTGTCGAGCAATCGCGCAAAAGTATCGCCACTTTACTGAATACCTCTCCATCTGAAATTTTCTTTACCTCAGGAGGTACCGAAGCAGATAATACCGCTATTGCATCAAGTATAAACACTTTGGGAATTTCCCATGCGATTACTTCCACCATTGAACACCATGCCGTCAAACACACGCTAAGGGAGTTAGAAAAAGCAGGTAAAGTGAAGTTGAACTTCGTGAATGTAGACGATAAAGGCAATATTGATATCAACCATTTAGAACAACTCTTGGCAAACAATCCTCGTAGCTTGGTATCACTCATGCACGCCAACAATGAAATTGGCACCCTAACGGATATAGAACGAGTAGGGGAGTTGTGCGAACAGTACGATGCCATTTATCATTGCGACACGGTGCAAACAATGGGTCATTATCCACACGATTTACAAAAATTGAAATTACATTTTTTAGCTTGTGCCGCACATAAATTTCATGGACCCAAAGGGGTAGGTTTTTTACATATCAATCACCGAGTTAAAATAGCACCTATCCTATTGGGCGGTGCACAAGAACGGAACATGCGAGGTGGAACCGAAAATATTTACGGCATTGTTGGCTTGGCAAAAGCACTACAAATTGCTTATGCTGAAATGCCTACACACCACACCTACATACAGGGCTTAAAAACCTATATGATAGAACAGTTGCAGCTACATATTCCCGACATTCGCTTTAACGGCGAAACGGACTCTAGCAAAAGCCTATATACGGTCTTAAACGTATCATTTCCGGCAACCGCAAAATCTGAAATGTTGTTATTCAATTTAGACATTGCCGGTATTTCCGCTTCGGGAGGCAGTGCTTGCAGTTCGGGGAGCAATATTGGTTCTCATGTATTAACAGGCATACAAGCCGACCCGCAAAGACCCTCTATTCGTTTTTCTTTCAGTAAGTACAATAAAAGGGAAGAAATTGACCTCACTATTCAAAAATTAAAACAATTTTTGTCATAAAAAGAAACAACTTCGTACCCTCAAAAACGCACAATACGACTACTTAAATACTAACATTTGTCACTTGCTTATCGAAAAAAATAGAGTAATAATTTTCGTTGCGCGGTGTTAATATATCGTAAGTTGAACGATGAAGTTAATAAAAAGCGTGCCGATACTGTTAATCAATAAAACTGTTGGGGACGTTTTATTTTCCAAATTCTAAATAAAATAAACCCAAACAACATCCCACCTAAATGAGCATAATGGGCAATATTGTCGGTATTTTGAATACCGCTAAAAAGCTCAAATAATCCGTAAATGGCTACAAAATATTTTGCTTTAATGGGTATCGCAAAGTAAACGTAAATAAGTGCATTGGGAAAAAGGTAACCAAATGCCATGAGCAACCCGAAAACTGCTCCAGAAGCACCCACTGTAACCGTATTTAATTTGGCAGTGAATAATTGATTCACTAATTGAGCAGATTCTTGCGATAAATTGGTTTGTGGATGTGCTTGCCAAGCAGTGATATATTCATCGAAAATAACGCGATTATTACCCGTTACATGCTGTTCAACAAAATGTTGCAATTGTCCTAAGCTCGGATGTTGCATATAGTTTTTAGCAGCTTCTACAAAACCGTGTAATTCATAATATTGTACCAAGCTATGCAAAAATGCCGCACCCAATCCTGTAAAGAAATAGTATCGTAAAAATCGATTTGAACCTAGAAAATTTTCTAAAACAGACCCAAACATCCATAATGCAAGCATATTAGACAAAATATGCCCAAAACTACCATGCATAAATAAATGAGTAACCAACTGCCATACTTTAAATTTTTCGGACTCAAAATAAAATAATCCTAAATATTCGTTTAAATCAAAACCAAAAGTTTGCTGAAAAACGTAACTGGCTAAAAATAAGATACCGTTGATAATCATCAAATTTTTAACAACAGGGGGAAATAGGGTACTTCCTAATGGTCTAAATTCATTCATCGTGTTAATATTTTAGTCAACATTGAATTGTATGTGCTGAATATTGAATTGATTGTATTAAAAATTGTTCGGAAAAAAATACAAACTTGTACGCCTTACACTTTCTCAAAAGTGAAAACTTCGTCAAAGTTATGAAAGGTCAACTTTTTAGTCTCGAAGTTTATCAATGAAACTTGTTGGCTAACTCATCCAAGGTAAAAGTAGCTATTATTGGCTTGCCGTCAATTGAAATATTAGGCATCACACAGGCAAATAATTCATCTATTAACCCATTCATTAAATCGTGTGTTAAAATAACACCTGACTTTAACGCCGAAGTTTTTGCCAAAGAACGAGCTACATTTTCACGAACCACCACTTTTGAGAGGCTTTGATTGTTTTTGTAAGCTTCTAAAAAATTTTCGATTAACTCCTGTTCGTTCACTTCCGACAAGTTAGCAGGCACCCCATCAACAACAATGGCATTATTACTTAATATCCGAATATCAAATCCTATTTTTTTGAGTTCAGGTAATATTTCTGTCAATAGCATATAGTCAGCAGCTTGTAATGAAATGCTATTGGGAAACAAACACTGCTGACTGCTGCCTAATTGATTATCGAGATGCTGCATATAGCGTTCGTATAAAATTCGCTCATGAGCCAAATGCTGGTCAATCATCATCAAACCAGATTTGATAGGAGAAATAATATAACGACCATGAAGCTGGAAAAATTGCCTATTTTGAATAACGGATGAAACCATATCTACAGGCTGCTGAGATGTAACAGCGTCGGTTGTTGTTGTTGTAGAAAAATCGAAATCGGTTTGTTGAGGTGCTTGTGTTATTTGATACAAACTATCCCAATTAGTAGGAATTCCTTGCTTAACCTGTTGTTGAGAATATGATTTATTGGATGGTTGTGCTTTTTGAGTTTGACTAAACGGATTAAAATCGGGATTAAAATGAATAGTTGGTTGCGTTATCGTATCCGATGTTTTCATTTGATTGATAAGATTACTAAAACCCGTTTCTTGCTCAAAATCGAGCGAAGGAGCTACATGGTATTTTCCCAACGATTTTCTAACGGTAGAACGAACAATGGCGTACAAGGCTTTTTCATCAGTAAATTTTATTTCTGTCTTTGTGGGATGTACATTAATATCAATTTTTGCGGGGTCTGTGTCAATAAAAAGCACATAAAGAGGATAACTATCTTTAGGTAACAATTCGGAATAAGCACTCATAATCGCATGATGGAGATAGGCATCTCGAATAAAACGATTATTGACAAATAAAAATTGCTCTCCTCTTGTTTTTTTAGCAAAATCAGTTTTTCCAATAAAACCTCGTAACCTAATTAAATCGGTATCTTCTTCAACAGGCACTAATCGTTCGTTATAAGATTTTCCAAAAAGATTAACGATGCGTTGTTTAAGATTACTTTTATGAAGTTGATAAATATGTTGCTGCTCATTCTGAAAAATAAACTCTATGGTAGGGTTAGCAATAGCTACCCGTTGAAACTCATCTATGACATGCTTCAGTTCTACAGGATTACTTTTAAGAAAATTACGCCGAGCGGGAACGTTATAAAATAAATTTTTCACAGACACCGAGG
>CANJWF010000114.1 GCA_947478315.1 Sphingobacteriaceae bacterium
AAATATACAATAATTTCTCTTCAAAAACAAGATAATTTATTGACAATCAAATGATTAAATAATGTTCGTTTTTAAATTTATTTTAATGCGTTTGCCCTGTAAATATTCCAATTGAAAAGCTGATATGGATGCTAAATTATGATGTAATATTAGTTATGAACCAGTTGCGATATTTGTCAATGACATATATTCTGCAAAAAATTTCATATTGGTTTTAATCGTTTGAAAAATACAGGTTATAGATTTGCTGGTTCAACTTCATCTTTTATAAAGATTATTTTAATACGAACGCGAATTCTCGAATCTCTAACCAAACATGAAATTTAAACAACTTCTTATTTGTTAAATTTGTAGCGCTAAATTCCAATATGTTATGGCAAATAATCATCAACAGCCTTCTAAAAACAACGATATTGACACCATACATCATATTATTCCCATTTCAGGACTTTACGAAAACTGGTTTTTAGATTACGCCTCTTACGTTATTTTAGAGCGAGCTGTACCCTATCTTTACGACGGTTTAAAACCCGTTCAAAGGCGATTGTTACATTCACTAAAAGAAATGGACGATGGGCGTTTTAACAAAGTAGCCAACGTTATCGGTCATACCATGAAGTACCATCCCCATGGGGATGCTTCCATTGGTGATGCGTTGGTGCAAATCGGGCAAAAAAATCTATTAATTGATTGTCAAGGTAACTGGGGCGACCCCATGACAGGCGATGCCGCCGCTGCTCCTCGTTACATAGAAGCCCGTTTATCTAAATTTGCTAATGAAGTTATTTTTAATCCCGAAACCACTGAGTGGCAACTTTCCTACGATGGTCGAAACAAAGAACCTATTTTACTCCCCGTCAAATTTCCTTTAATATTAGCACAGGGAATAGAAGGCATTGCAGTAGGATTATCGACCAAAATTTTACCCCATAACTTTGTTGAACTATTAGATGCTTCCATAGGCGTATTAAATAATATACGTCCCAACGTATTACCCGATTTCCCTACAGGAGGCATTATAGACTGTGCCAATTATAACGAAGGGTTAAGAGGAAGCAGGATACGCGTACGTGCCAAAATTCAAGAAAGAGATAAAAAAACACTTATCATTACCGAAATACCCTTTTCTATTACCACCGAACAGTTAATAGATAGTATCGTAGAAGCCAACGATAAAGGTAAAATTAAGATTAAAAAAATAGAAGACAATACCGCTCGAGATATAGAAATTGTTATCCATTTAGCATCAGGCATTTCCCCCGATGTAACCATCGATGCACTTTACGCTTTTACCAAATGTGAATTATCCATATCACCCAATGCTTGTGTTATTAAAGACGATAAACCACTTTTTATCGGCGTTAATGATATGTTAATCGAATCAACACATTTTACCAAAAACTTACTCAAGCGCGAATTAGAAATCAAATTGCACGAACTTCAAGAAAAGTGGCACT
Organism: Sphingobacteriaceae bacterium; assembly: GCA_947478315.1. Lineage (GTDB taxonomy): Bacteria > Bacteroidota > Bacteroidia > Sphingobacteriales > Sphingobacteriaceae > CANJWF01. The sequence goes on from CANJWF010000114.1 coordinate 1,458, forward strand.
TTAGTTCTTTAGAGAAAATATTTATCCAGCATAAAATTTATCGAGATATAGAAGAAGCAGAAAGTGAGCAACAAGCCATTCATATTATTGATACCCGTTTAGAACCTTTTAAGGTTTTATTCATGCGGGCCATTACTACAGAAGATATTCTAAAGCTGATGGAGATTCGCATTAAACGCATTACCAAATACGACGCTGCTAAAGCCGATGAATTGCTCAAAAGTATAGAAGAAGAAATAAAAAATGTAAAACATCATCTTGCCCACCTCACAACATACGCCATAGCATGGTTTCAAAAATTAAAAGACAAATATGGTAAAGGTAGAGAACGTAAATCTGAACTTAAAAACTTCGATAAAGTAGAAGCCACCCAAGTAGCTTTAGCCAATACTAAACTATACGCTAATAAAACAGAAGGATTTATAGGAACAACACTGAAAAAAGACGAATACATTACTGAATGTTCCGATATAGACGATATCATCGTTTTTCGAGAAGATGGCAAATTTATTATAACCAAAGTTGCCGAAAAAACCTTTGTCGGGAAAAATATTATCCATGTTGCTGTTTTCAAAAAAAATGATGAACGTACCATTTACAATCTTATTTATCGCGATGGAGAAAGTGGAGTTGCCTATCTAAAACGGTTTGCCATTACAAGCATTATAAGAGACAAAGAGTATGAGCTTACCAAAGGTACCAAAGGCAGTAAAACGCTATATTTTACGGCAAATCCCAACGGCGAAGCCGAAGTGGTTAACATCGCTCTAAAGCCTCATTCAAAACTCAGAAAACTACAATTCGATGCCGATTTTAGTGAAGTAGTTATCAAGGGCAGAACCGCTATGGGCAACCAATTAACTAAATATCCAATCAAAAAAATAACACTAAAAAACAAAGGAATATCAACCCTTAGCGGCAGAAAAATATGGTTTGATAACACCATTGGACGTCTTAATGTTGAATCAAGAGGAATTTATTTAGGAGAATTTGAAGCAGAAGATAAAATACTTACCCTCACCTCAAACGGAGTGTATGAATTACAAACTTTCGATTTAAACAATCATTTCGAATCCGAATTGCTGTTAATAGAAAAATATAATCCCGAGAAAATATATACCGTCGTACATTTTGAAGGCAAAACAAAAACCTACTACGTAAAACGTTTCAAATTTGAGTTACTTCCTGTCGATAAAAAAATGTCCATTATTTCTGAAGAAGCTAATTCTAAGCTGATGATTGTAACTTCCCACCTAGAACCAATAGTTGAACTTGAAATTTTAAAAGGTAAGGCACAAACCTCAGATAACCTTCAACTCAATCTAACAGAAATTATCGATGTTAAGGGTATGAAAGCTATTGGAAATAAACTAAGCCAGCATCAAATAAAAAATATTAGTCTAGTTCAACAATCCATAAACGAAGAAACCGTGGTCTCATCAGATCAAAATGAGCCAACAGATAGTACACAAAAACAATCCAATGCTGATGTTTCGTTTGAAATTACTAATATCGACGACATTGAAATAGACGCTAAAGGGCAATTAGGATTATTTTAAGAAAATGTATTTAAATCTTTTTAAATGGAGAATTGCTTACGTAGATAGAGTACATTGACCAAACTCAAGTAAATAATTAAATTATATAATATACCTTTGCAAAAACGCATAATTATGACCATACACAAAGAAGGTTACACCTCACTCGCAATTTCTATTACACTGCTTTTCATTATTAATGCCCTTATTCATTTCTTTTTAGCAGACCTTGTTTGGTTAAAGTGGTTCGTATACATTATATCGTTTGCTTTATTTGTTATTGTTCTGCAATTTTTTCGGAATCCTAAAATTACCATAAACCCAAATGATAATCACGTGATATGTCCTGCAGATGGTAAAATAGTAGTCATAGAGCATACACAAGAAAACGAATACTTCAAAGATACTAGATTACAAATTTCTGTTTTTATGTCACCTTTTAACGTTCATATAAACCGTAATCCTATATCTGGTATAGTTAAATTTTTCAAATATCATCCAGGGCTTTATTTGGTAGCTTGGCATCCTAAATCTTCTACCGATAACGAGCGCACTACCGTTGTTGTTCAAAATTCTCGAGGTTTTGAGATTTTATATCGTCAAATTGCAGGAGCATTAGCTCGTCGCATTGTTTGGTACGTCAAAGAAGGAGACCAAGTTAAACAAGGTGATGAATTTGGATTCATTAAATTTGGCTCACGGGTTGATATATTTCTACCCACTGATGCCAAAGTCAATGTTACATTAGGCGAAGTCGTTAAAGGTGGTCAGACCGTTCTTGCCGAACTCAACTAACCCTTACCCTTAGTTTTCCTCTCATGTTTAGCGATTCTAAATTACTTGCAGAATTTAGGCGTCTATCCAAAACAAAAACCGTTAGTCAAAATACCGTTCTGATGAATGTCGGTAGTGAAATTTTTTTTGTTCCTATTGTCATCAAGGGTTGTTTACGAGTTATACGTGAAGATTTGGATGGGAACGAGATTTTTCTGTATCATCTTTACCCCAATCAAACCTGTGCTATGGCTATCAACTGTTGTCAAGCAGATAATAAAAGTATGGTTAAGGTTATAGCAGAACAAGACACAGAACTTTTACAAATACCTGTTAATTGTGTAGAAATTTGGCTACAATACGCCGAATGGAAAAATTTTCTTTACCAAACCTATCATGAACGGTTTAACGAATTGTTGCAGGTCATAGAGCTTATTGCTTTTAGTAATATGGATAAACAATTGATACATTACTTACAACAACGCTCTAAAGCATCACAAACAGATATACTTCACATCACTCATCAACAAATTGCAGATGAACTCCGTACCCATCGAGAAGCGATAAGTCGCCTACTACGAATAATGGAACAAAAAAAACAAATAAAATTAAGCAGAAACACCATAGAATTGCTTTTTTAAGCAGTCAATGGAACAAATGTTCCCAATCATTTTATTTAACTCCATTACTTTTGACTCACTTAATCATTATCAGTATGTGGAGTCTTATTAAGAAAACCTTTACAAATCATAATCAAATCAACATGAGAGAACTCATACAGCAGGGAGCTGTTGTGCTTGATGTACGTACCCTCTCCGAGTATAATAGCGGACACGTGAAAAAAAGTATTAATATTCCGCTTAGTGAACTACCTACTCGACTAGGTGAATTGCAAAAAGAAAACCCCATTATTGTATGCTGTGCGTCTGGCATTCGTAGTTTGAAAGCTAAAGTTCTCTTAAATTCGAATGGCTTC